>NZ_JBHZDH010000026.1:0-60549 GCF_042755925.1 Lysinibacillus sp. NPDC059133
AAAGTTCGTTTTCTGCTTCTAATAATTTCATCTTCGCCTCTAAGCGGACGTATTTTTCTTCTAAACTTAATTCACGATCTAAAGGGCGACCTGAAGCATGTTTTCTGGCATCTTCTAAACCTGATAGCCCATGCTCTTTATAAGCCGTACGCCAACGATTCGAAGCTCTCCGAATACGTGTCGGACCAAGGGCTTCAATATCAAAACCCGCCTCAAGGAAAATTTCACTTGGATATTTTCCTCTTTCGTATTCATCAATAAAAAATTCTTTAAATTCATCTGTATAAGTAATGGCTTTTGCGCTTACCGTTTTAACGTATGGATTTAATTTTAATTGTGCCTGTTGTTGTTTCGAAAATAAATTTTTAGTCATACAATTAACCACCGCTCGTTTTTTCTTCATTATAAACAAAAATACCCTATAAGATGACCTTTTTGAAAGTGTCTATCTTATAGGGTACATTTTAAAGTGACTTTTGTGACAGCCCTTATTCTATCTCATAGTTTTCCATAAGATTGGATTTATAACGTAGTATTAATAGATATTCAACAACTTGAACAATAGATAAAAATGCATATTGAAGTATCGCTTAGATTGGACTCTAATAATTGAAGGAGACAGAAATAAAATAATTAGATTAGACATCTCACGGACGACCGTATCATAAATAAGTGTAGTTTAAATCCAATCATTGAATAACTTTTATTAAAAGTCAAGAGTTAAAGTAATTCACTTGTTACATCAGTATTCTTTATTAAATGTGCAACATTATAATGAGTTATTTAAAAGCTGAACTAATTTTTCTATTAGTTCAGCTTTTATTTGTGATTCAAATTATAATTAGAAATATTTGAGAAATGAAAGTGTATTATAATTGAGATGCTAAATTGTACCTTGTTCAACGTAAGCCCGAAATATAAAAAATATGCGCACCTTTCCGGACCGCACTACGAATGTCCATCTATCAAAACGCCAGTTCTTTCGGCCAATCATATTAGGACGAATCGGATTTTCAGCTGGATTATTATCAATTCCAATCCGACCATCGAACAGAGAAACTTTTAACCCATGTACACGATTTAATGTGTTTTTGGAAACTTTATCCAAGGTGTTTTTTCCGAAGAATGGCGATTTATCTACCCATTCCTGAAACTTTTCGACAATCGATTTTGATTGCTTTTGCTGTGCTTTACGACGCTTTCCTGGTGAGAGATGCTTATATTGCCGTTCTAAGCGATACAGTTGATCACAGTAATCCAAGCCGATTTTCCCATTTTTGCTATCGGCTTTCAGCCAATAACGTCGTATATGCGCCCAACAATTAGCGAATGAAATATTAGATAGCTTACCGTATTTTTTATAAAATGCTATTTTTATCGCAATTATTGTCGAAATAATGTCGAAGATTGTAAAAAATAAATACAGTATTATAAATATCACTACTCATGATGATCTTATCTGTGTATAGTTGCATAAGATAAAATGAATAATATTCTACGATAGATGAAGGGGATTACTTTTAAATGGGAAAGAAAATTGCATGGGTTACAGATACAGCAGCATTGTTAGATGAAAAGTTCATACAGGACAATCAAATTCACGTATTACCACTTAATATAGTGTTCGAAGAAGGGGCTTTACGCGAAACTGTTGATATGACACATGATCAGTTTTACGAAAAGCTACGAAATGCTAAAAAAAATCCAAAGACATCACAACCTGCTATTGGTGAAGTTGTAGACTTATATAAATCATTAAAAGAACAAGGGTATACATGTGCAATTGCAATTCATACCTCTCAACATCTTTCGGGCACTTATCAAAGCACTTTCACAGCAGCTGGTCAAGCTGAATTTGAAGTATATCCAGTGGATTCAAAAATCGGATCATTTCCGATGATGAAAATGATTAAACTCGGTCAGCAGTTAGAGCGTGAAGGTTTTGAACCTGGCTATATTGTTGAAAGAATCAATGAGATGGCAGATAACAGTGAGCTTTCATTTATTCCGGCTAACTTATCACAATTACATAAAAGTGGCCGAGTTTCAGGGACTCAAGCATTTTTAAGTAACTTGTTGAATATTAAAGTTGTCATATCATTTGAAGATGGGAAGCCCGTTATGAAAGAAAAAGTACGCGCTACGACTAGAGCTAAAACATATGTACAAAATGTTTTAAATACTGATCTAGAAAAAAGTGTTATCCCTGAAGTTGCAATTATTCACTGTAATGATGAAGAAGGCGCAACCGCTTGGAAAAAAGCTTTAGAGAACGAATATCCGCTCATAAACTTCTCCGTATTACCACTAAGTGCTTGTGTAGCGGTTCATGCAGGTGAAGGAACGCTTGGTTTAAGTTGGGTACGTCTACCAGAGCTTGCACCACTTAAGAAAAAGAAAGCTGAATTAGTTACTATATAAACATAATTGTAATCTAAATTATTGTAGGTACATGAAGTTGCGAAATTCCTATAAACCAACTATTATACAGTCAGAGAGCATTTTAGCTTAAGTAAACTGGCAGATGTAACGTTATTTTTTGAATGATAGCAGTGTTTTCATTCAGGTATGGGGGACTGGCTGTTAAATATTGTTTGAATACGGATATTGTTATTATAGGTAATTTAGTCTTCGACGATTTGAATCATATGCGCATTTTTCGTGCGGTAGATTCCGTCGAGATAGAACGTTTCAATTGGGGAATTATCAGTGGGCGTGCCTTTGCGGGACATGCTTAGGGTAATTCCTTTTTCTTTGACTGATTTTTGATACGCATATGATGTGTACACAGAACCTTGATCGCTATGCAAGATGCAGCCTTGCGGTAGAATTGATATAAAGTATCCAAAACGAATGACGTATCTTGTGTAGAATCAATTGTTTGCGCTACAATTTCTCCGATATAGAGTAAGCCCAAAATATAAAAAAAAAGCGCACCTTTTCGGTACACACGACGAATGGCCATCTATCCTAATTTTTTCGGATAGATGGCTAGTTTGTACATGTGGCTTGGATTTTTTTCGACCAAGGCATGTAATTATTTAAAATCTCTGGCTGCTGGTGAATCGGTAAATTTGGCAATTCTGTCATTAACGTCACTAGGTATTGATAGAAATCGATGCCGTTTGCTTTTGCCGTTTCAGCCAAACTTAAACAGATGGCATTCGCTTTAGCGCCTGCTTCACTAACAGAGAAAAGCCAGTTCTTACGACCAATCACATTTGGACGAATCGCATTTTCAGCCGGATTATTATCGATTTCAATCCTACCGTCGAACAGAAAAGCTTTTAATCCATGTACACGATTTAATGTGTATTCCGTAACTTTGGCTAAGGCATTTTTTCCGAAGAAAGGTGATTCATCCACCCATTTTAAGAATTTCTCTACAATCGGCTTTGAATGTTTTTGCCGTGATTTTCGGCGTTTACCTGGTGAAAGATGCTTGAATTGTCGTTCTAGGTGATACAGTTGATCACAGTAATCCACGCCAATTTGCCCGTTTTTGCTAGAACTGTAGGTCCCGCAATGCTTCGCTGAATGGCAGCTTGTGGGGCTTTCCCACGTTTCATTTGTGCTTTTTGTGTGGCATCCATTTTACAGTGCTTGCACTCGTAGGCATGTTCAATATGCTGGATGCGCATCATTTTTGCAGGAATGAATTTTGCTTCTTCACGCGCAATAGTTGTACCGGCTTCGGTCATTTGGCCAAGGCAACAGTCGCATTGTGTATTGGTGGGGTGATGATGAATTTCTTCTATTTCAATCCCTTCATGAAAAGAATCATTCCGTTTTTTCTTATGTAGTTTACGGTTAACAGTGTAAGTAATCGTCGCTGTGCTTTGTTCTTCTGTGTGCTCAGATTCGTTAAAAGACGGATCGTCATCGAATAAAGAACCTTGTCCGTCTGGTGCTTGATACTTTGATTTTTCCGATTTTGAACCGTATAAAGCCTTGGTTAATTGGCGAACTTGTTCAGTCAATGCTTCGATTTGTCGATTTGACTGAGCTAATTGTTGCTCAAGCATTCGAATTAATCGTTCATTTTGATTTTCTCGCTTAGGAACGTACTGTTCAACTCCCATGAAAGAACTTAATCATCTTTCATCATCTGTGGTGTATCACTGGTTTTAGCGCTACATGGATGGCTAACGGAGCAGTTTAGTTGAATAAGAATTTATAGTAAAATATTACTTAATAGAAGTTTGGAGGTATTTTATGGAATCACTCATTTATGCTTTGTTTGGATTTTTAGTTTGTATGTGTATTGGTTCGATACTTAATATACTGCTTAAGACGACTCAAAAACGAGATTGGCATTTTCCCTAATCAACACGTGTGTTAAAATATATCTTTATAGAAAAAGTAAATTAATATAGCCATGATTTTAATTAATATAACAAAAAACCGCACTTACACTAGTTATGGTGAACCGTACCACAAGTAAGTGAGATTCTATTTATTTAATGGAGCGTTGATTAAATAGAAAAAATAGACCTAATAGTATGAACTAAAAGAAGAGAGTCAGTTCTTTATGGACTAACTCTCTTCTTTTAGTTCATATGCAGTTTGCAAGGAAAAAAAATCTCTACTTAATTGAAATGGGTGAATTCAATTGTAAAGTAGAGAAATAGACGTGAGAGATAGAGCCATTTCGTTAAACAAGAAATGAATAATTTGAACGAACGAATATTATTTTTCATAGGAATGATTAGGACAAAGTGGCCATATATATAGATTGTATGAATTTATGATATAGGGGAGGAATTGCAAGTGTTTGGAAATAGAGCTGTGGCCTATATGGGCTCCGGAAAAGTAGAAGTGCAAGATATTGGTTTTCCAGATTTGGTTTTACGAGATGGACCAGGGGTAAATCCACTTAATGTAGGACGCAAATGTGATCATGGTGTTATTTTAAAGGTAGTAACAACTAATATTTGTGGAAGCGATCAGCATATGGTGAGGGGGAGAACTACAGCTCCGACAGGATTAGTTCTAGGCCACGAGATTACAGGAGAAGTGATTGAAGTAGGCCGAGATGTTGAATTTATTAAAAAAGGTGATTTAGTTTCTGTTCCATTTAATATAGCTTGCGGTCGGTGCCGTAGCTGCAAGGAGCGGAATACTCATATTTGTGAGAATGTAAATCCAGATCGTCCTGGTTCAGCATATGGCTATGTCGATATGGGAGGATGGGTTGGAGGTCAATCTGAGTATGTAATGGTGCCATATGCCGACTTCCAATTATTAAAATTTCCTGATAAAGACCAAGCAATGGAGAAAATTAGAGATTTAACAATGCTTTCAGATATATTTCCAACTGGATATCATGGTGCCGTAAGTGCAGGTGTGAAACCGGGATCAACTGTGTATATCGCAGGTGCAGGTCCAGTTGGTCTCGCTGCTGCTCATTCAGCTCAGTTACTAGGAGCCGCTGTAGTAATTGTAGGAGATTTAAATGAAGAAAGGTTAGCTCAAGCTAGAAGCTTTGGTTGCGAAACAGTTAATTTACGAAATCATTCAAACCTAGGAGAGCAAATCGACCAAATACTTGGAGCACCTGAAGTAGATTGTGCTGTAGATTGTGTAGGATTTGAAGCATCTGCACATGGAGCTAATGCAGTTGAAGCACCTGCTACTGTTTTAAATTCTATTATGCAAATAACACGTGCTGGAGGACGTTTAGGTATACCGGGTCTTTACGTAACCGGGGATCCTGGTGGAATTGATGAGGATGCAAAAATTGGTACGTTAAAAATTCGTCTTGGCTTAGGATGGGCTAAAGCACATACTTTTGTAACTGGTCAAACACCTGTTATGAAATATCATCGCGATTTAATGGCGGCAATTTTGAGTGGGAGAGCTCAAATTGCGAAAGCTGTTAATGCTACAGTAATATCATTAGACGAAGCTCCAAATGCATATCAAGATTTTGATAAAGGGGCTGCCAGAAAATTCGTCATCGACCCACACGGTCTAGTAAAGTAAGAGATTTCTACAGGGGTTAAATTGAAATAAGCATAAAGGACAAACCTTTGGCTACTTTTCAATAAGAACTAGATAGCATGCTGATATTCTAAGGAGACTTTGAACTTCATTTCTCAAAGTCTCCTTTTTTTCGTTGCTTATTTACCACAAGTATATTTGTATTCAGGTTGTGTCTGAATGAAGAAACCACTTCGAACTTGTCCTGTCCGGTTTTGTAAGGATTCGTACCATTGTACGCTATCAAAAAAGTCATCTACTGTTGTAGTATTTGAAAACCAGATAAGTGGAGTGAAAGAAACAAGCTGTCCAGCATCTCCCTAAACACCGCCAGCCGGAATAGTACTTTGTTTAACCAGCAGTAAAGGAAGCCCATATTAGAAAGCCAAAGAAGGTTCAATTTGTAGGGATGGTAAATATGATTCACCTTGAGGAGTATAAGTTAATAGGTTTTAGTAGAGCGGCTGCACAGCCATAGCTTAACTTATGGCTTGTAGTTAATAATCGTGTAGAAATCGAAGATGAAGATTGGTCGAAAAATATTGAAGTTAAACAAGTACTTGATGGATTAAATTCAATAAATTCTTTACTTACTATTTAACTTATACTTTTTTAATATTATAATACTCTGTGTATTTGATTGTTTATCATTATCTTGTAGCTTGTGTTGATTTTAAAAGAAGAGACGAAACTAGCTTTTCAATGGATTCTAATAAAATCAACCATAGTGTTTAACTGAGCCTATAGTTTTTACATCCCAGCGAGTTAATCAGCGAATTGATTTTAAAAGAAAATGTACCGAACCTCATTTAGATACATTACGGGAACCGTATCATAAGTAAGTGTGTTTTCTCTGTAAAAAAACAATAAGCCTATTTAAGATATAGCAGTCTTGAATAGGCTTTATTTCTATGTTACAAGTAAGAGAGTTATTTATATGGTGAATATATATAAAGAAAATATTTTTCTCCTAGGCAAATTTCATTAAATATTATACATATAAAACACACTTCTGTAATTATTATCTATGATAAAAATGATTTTAGTAATATGCTATTAAAAAGGAGGCGTAGTATGAAGCAACTTTTTATAAAGCAGAAGGTATTCAGTTTAAGTGGAAAATTTACGGTAAAGGATCAGCAGGAGAAGGATGTTTATTACGTGGAGGGCAGTTTTATGCAAATTCCAAAAACGTTCTCCATTATGAATGCAGCAAGAGATAAGGTCGCGCTTATTACGAAAAAGGTGTTCAGCTTTTTACCGAAGTTTTTTGTTGAAGTAAACGGTCAAGAGGTGTTAACGATTAAGAAGGAGTATTCTTTCTTTAAAGCACGCTATACAATTGATGCGGCAGGCATTGAGGTAGAAGGTAACTGGTGGGATATGGATTTTCAAATCTTACAGCATGGTGAAGTCGTCGGTAAAGTGAATAAGGAGTGGTTCACTTGGGGCGATAGCTACAAGGTACAAATATTGAATGAAGAGATGGAAGCTATCATTATTGCGCTCGTTGTCGCAATTGATTGTGTAAAGGCTGACCACGCTGCTGCTTCCTCAGCAGCGGCGACTTAACGTAGGGACGTACTATATAAAATGCTTAGAGGTTTTCTTTAGAAATTCAAATTTTAGAATAATATTAAAAAGTGGGGAATCTTGAAATAATTCCCTGCTTTTTATTATGGGATTTTTATGTGAAGACCTTAAAGTATAAAAAGATAAACTATAGCAGGCTAAATCGATTTTTGTTTATACTTACTACTTTTGTAATAAAATTGAATTTAGGGAAAGAAACTTATAAATAAATAGAATGTAGTATGTTTGATATGGCGTACTATTTATTTTTTTCGAAAATATTTCACAAATTTTCTAATGATTATGAGAATTAATTTAATTTTGAGCGATGTTTTAAGTGTAGGGGCTCTTATGTTTTAAGAAAGGGTGTTTGTATGAGGATAACTAATGAAAACTTTATAAAGTATCTTAAGAAAAAGCGAGAAGAAGCACTTCAATATGTAATCGACGAGTATGTCGGAATCGTAAAAGCAGTTATATATAATGCTTTAAAATCTTACAATGATCCACAAATGATAGAAGAATGTATAAGTGATACATTTTTGGGAGCTTTCGAAAATGCTAAGCAATTTGAAGGAGATAAAGAGGATTTTAGAAAATGGATTTGCACAATAGCAAAATATAAAGCAATCAATAAACAAAGAAAGTTATCTAAATCGCCATTGTTTTATGAGATAGATGAAAAAAGTGAGGCGGTAATATCAGCTGAAGAAGAGTTTTTGATAAAGATTTCTACAGAAGAATTATTAAAAATGATGAGCCAATTAGACCAATTAGACCGTGATATTTTTACGATGAAATACTTTTTAAATATGAGAAATGAAGAAATTGCTGAGCATCACGGTTTGACAAAGGCTGCTATTGATAACCGATTGTATCGTGGGAAAAAACGGTTACAACAGATTCGATTAGGGGGAAGTGTGACATGAAAAAGTTATATAAACAATTTAATCACTTAAAAATCGACATGAATATGGACCCGATGGAAGTGAGTACTCTTGAAAAAGAGAGAATTAAAAGAAATGTAATGAAAGTAAATAAGAAAAAGCATTTAACAAGAAGTTTTGTGGCTGCAGCTGTATTTTTAGTTGCTTCAAGTATTTCAATTGGCTACGCATTCCCAACTTTTGCGGCAAACATACCGGTTGTCGGGAATATATTCGGGTTATTCGTTGATGACGAGAAGTATGTATTCGAAAAGCATGATGAATATTCAACAAGTATTGGAACGACTCAAGAAAGTAATGATGTTGAAGTAACTGTAACAGATGCTGTTTACGATGGAGAAAATATTACGATAGCTTACACAATAAAGAGTGAAAAAAAGTTAGGGGAAAGGCCGATCTTAGAGGGTGAAATAACTGCTGATGAATTTGAAAATAGATATGAACATAGTGGATTCGATAATCATTATATTGTCAAAAAAATAAATGACAAAGAGTATGCTGTATTATATATTTACGAGCTCATTAAAGGACCAAAGCCAGAGAAAGTACAAATTACTTTCCAAGGAAATAAAATTGTTGATTTAAATAATGGAAATAATGCAATAGCAGGAGACTGGTCATTTGAATTCACTTTAGCAAAGCTCGCAAGTGAAACTAAAGTATTTGAAAAAGGTAGTATAATAACGGAAGCTGAAGGTACAGAAGTAATCGTTAGAGAAATAACAGAAACACCTGTTTCTACAACACTGAAAATTTCAGAATTAGTAGATATGGCGTCAATAGCTAAAGAGGAAGAAGAGTGGCGTGGCGTATTAATTGAGTACAAGGTGTCCGATGATTTAGGAAATGTGTATAATATTGTTCATCACAGAGGTACAGGACATAGTACAGATTTCAATTACCTAAGCGGGAATCAAGCACGCATTACTACAAATCGTTTTGATGAAAAAGCAACATCGATAATGATTACTCCTGTAGTAGGTATTTACAAAATGAAGGACAGTGATGGTGCACTAGAACTCATTAAAGAACCCTATGCAATTGAACCCATCATAGTTCCTATAAAGTAATACCATAAAAATAAAGGCAGAAATCGAGTGGGATTTCTGCCTTTTAATATATTGTTTTCATGGAATTTGCCTCTATCAGCATCCTAACAAAAACTGAATTATAAGTCTAATTTTATTTTTGTATACATGTGATAATTAATTTGCGCAAATAGTTCATAACGTTAGGGTAAAATGAAACAGAATATATATGATAACAATACGTTTTTTGAGAAATACCAAGAAATACGAGCACGAGAGTATAATTATAACAATTTACTTAAACAGCCAAACTTTTTCACATTAAAGGGCTGTCATAAAAGTGACTTTTGTGACAGCCCTTATTCTATCTCATAAGAATGGATAAACTCCATAGAACTCTATAATTGACCGAAAAAAATATTCTGAATTATAGAAATTTAAATGATTTCTATAAATAAAAGACCTGAAAAATTCCTATATCTTCCTTGATGATCTGAAAATTTTCATGTTTACAATATGATATTTTGACGCATCTATTAACAAATTTAATAGGAGTTCATTCTATTATTAATATCAAAACCTTTAGATGCATTATTATTCATTTTTTATAATAAATATTGATTGATTATAAATTGTTACACTTAGTATTTTTGTGTGCAAAAGGGTAAATGAATTATTTTTCATAGCGATTAATCATAAAAAAATAAATTGACACTCAAATGTTTATGACTTAATATGAGTCTCAGCATAATAATATAGCTCTTATTAATAACCGTTGAGACGAGGGGTCGAAGATACGGTGGCCAAACAATTTAGTTCATCATGAATTAAATCCAGTGGGCCGAACCTGAGCACAAAATTTACTTTTGTGAACAATAAGAGGAACAGCAGCTGATAGTATTCGAAGCTTTCCTTAAAATTGGGTGAGCTTTTTTTTATGCCCTAAAATCTATAATTTTGTTAGGAGCAGTGAAAATTGTCAGAAAAAGTATTATTCACATCGGAGTCTGTTTCGGAAGGACATCCAGATAAAATTGCAGACCAAATTTCAGATGCAGTATTAGACGCAGCATTATCACAAGATCCGCTATCACGTGTGGCATGTGAAGTATTCACAACTACAAACACAGTAATTGTTGGTGGAGAGATCACAACAAAAGCAGAACTAGATATCGAAAAAATTGCCCGTGATACCCTAATCGGCATTGGTTACACAGATGATCAGTTCGGTATTGATGGTCATAACTGCAATGTACAAGTTTTAGTACACACGCAATCTCCTGATATCGCAATGGGTGTTGATTCTTCAAGCGATACAAAAGAAGTTGGTGCAGGTGACCAAGGTATTATGTTCGGTTTTGCGACGAATGAAACTGAGAACTATATGCCTCTAGCAATTGAAATGGCGCATATGCTTGTAAAACGTGCAACTGAGCAACGTAAAAATGGTCAATTCAAATGGGCTCGCCCAGATATGAAATCACAAGTAACTATTGATTATACAGATAGTAAGCAACCTAAAATTGATACTGTTTTAATGTCAATACAACATGATGATGATTTTGACCGAGTAGCATTCATTGATTACGTTACAGAAAACGTAATTAAAGCTGTTGCGAAGCAATTTGGTATGAATGAAGACTTCCGCATTTTAATTAATCCTACTGGTCGTTTCGTAGTAGGCGGACCACACGGAGATGCAGGTTTAACAGGACGTAAGATTATTGTTGATACTTATGGCGGCGCAGCTCGTCATGGTGGTGGCGCATTCTCTGGTAAAGACTGTACAAAAGTTGACCGTTCAGCGGCATACGCAGCGCGTTACGTTGCGAAAAATATTGTTGCAGCAGGCTTGGCAGATAAATGTGAAATCCAATTATCATATGCAATTGGTGTAAGTGAACCAATTAGTATCGCTTTAGAAACATTTGGTACAGAAAAAGTAGCGAAAGAAGACATTTTAATAGCGATTCGTCAATTATTCGACTTAACGCCAACTGGCATTATTAACATGCTAAATCTACGTAAACCACAATATCAACAAGTTGCAGCTTATGGTCACTTTGGACGTAGTGATGTAAACGTAACTTGGGAAAATACAGACAAAGTTTCGGAATTACAGCAACTCTTAACAGTTGCTATGGGACAATAATGCAAAGCGTGCAAGATCGAGTGGCTACAGAGGAGTTTTTAGTCACTCAAGACCGCATGCCATTATTTGAAGCTTTGGTCAATTACGCTAAACAAGAAGTTACGCCGTTTGATGTACCTGGACATAAAATGGGGCTACATGAAAACCCATTAAAATGGACGCTTGGAGAAATGACATTAAGAATGGACGTAAACTCGATGAAAGAGCTTGATTTATTAAGTCATCCGGAATCGGTTATTAAAGAAGCTCAGCAATTAGCTGCACAAGCATTTAATGTAGACTACGCTTACTTTTTAGTAAATGGAACTACTGTAGGCATTCTGGCGATGATTTTAGCGACATGTAAACAAGGAGATACATTGATCGTTCCTCGTAACTGCCATAAATCAGTTATGAACGGCATTATATTAAGTGGAGCAAAACCAGTATTTATTCAACCTGAAGTGGATCAACATTTTGGTATTGCACACGGAATTTCAGTTGAAAATGTAAAATCGGCGCTTGCAGAAAATCCACAAGCGAAAACTTTACTTGTGACATATCCAACCTATTTTGGTTCGATGAATCAACTGCAAGAAATTTGTAAACTCGCACATGAACAAAATGTAACAGTTATTGTTGATAGTGCACACGGAGCTCATTTAACATTTTTACCTAATGCAAACGATGCGATTAGTGCTGGTGCAGATGCAGTAACGATGAGTATGCATAAAACTGGGGGTTCATTAACGCAAAGTTCGCTTCTTTTACTACAAGAAAAACGAATCGATTCGAAGCACTTGCAAAAAGTATTAAATATGCTTCAAACGACGAGTGCAAATTATTTATTAATGAGTTCGTTAGATGTAGCACGAAGGGAATTAGCGGTGTATGGACAGCAACGTTATAGCCATTTAAAGTCAATTGTTGATGCGGCAATTGAAGAAATAGAAAATAATTCACGCTATGAAGTACTAGTAGCTGAAAACGTACAACGAAATTTCAATCAATCCTATGATTGGACGAAACTTGTTATTCGTGTGAACGATATCGGTTTAACCGGTTTCGAAGTTTACACAATATTGAAACAACAGTATGGAATTCAACTAGAACTTGCCGAAGGATATGTCATAATGGCAGTCATTAGTCATGTTGATACGAATGAAACAATCGGTAAATTAGTACATGCGTTAAAAGATATAGAACGTAATCACGCTAAAAAAGATGCGATTCAGTCAGCTTATGTGACAGCGAATCAAATAAATAGATTAGCAATGACACCACAACAGGCGTGTAATGCAGAAACAGAAACAATTTTAATTTTTGATGCGGTAGGTCGAATTAGTGCAGATTCATTAATGATTTATCCACCGGGAATACCACTAGTGATCCCCGGAGAAGTTATTTCAGAGGAAGTAGTAGAATTATATAACTTCTATTTTCTTAATTTTAGGAATGTTTTGAATGAAACTAAAGAAGAAAATTATATAACAGTCGTAAGGGAGATAGATAAATGAGCATTGAATTATCAACATTAGGAAGACACGTATTAATCGAATTTTATGGTTGCCCAAGTGAAATTATTGAGCAAAATGCTTTAATCGAGCAATTTATGAATGAAGCCGCAGACTATTCTGGGGCAACAATTGTAGAATCTTGCTTCCATCATTTCAACCCATATGGTGTTTCGGGTGCAGTCATTATTGCTGAATCACATTTAACAATTCATACTTGGCCAGAATATGGATTTGCTTCTGTTGATGTTTACACTTGTGGCGACTCAGTAAGTCCTTGGAAAGCAGCAGAATATTTAGAACAAAAACTGCAAGCAAAAAAGACAGAATCATTTGAAGTACCTCGTGGAATGGCAGATAAAATTCGCCAATTCGCAGAACAAGAAATTGATACAATTCTAGTGAAACAAGAAGTATTAGAGGACGTGATTTAATGAAATGGTATACAGAACAATGGAGCAATCACTGTAAATTTTCAATCGGATACAACGAAGAAATTCATAGTGAACAATCTCCGTTCCAAAAAATCGATTTTTATAAAAGTGAAGAGTTTGGTACTTTCTTCACTTTAGATGGATTGATGATGGTCAATGAAAAAGATGAGTTCGTTTATCACGATATGATTACGCACCCAGCATTCGCTACTAACCCAGATATAAAAAAGGTATTAATTATTGGTGGTGGTGATGGTGGTACGGCTCGTGAAGTACTACGTTACAAATCAGTAGAAAAAGTAGTAATGGTTGAAATCGATGAGTTAGTATTCCGTTTAAGCCAGAAATACCTTCCAATTACAGCTGCTGGTGTCGAAGAGGATCCACGTATGGAAATGATTTTCGATGATGGCTTAGCTTACGTTCAAAACGCAGTTGATCAATCATTCGATTTAATATTAGTAGATTCTACTGATCCAATTTCAGTCGGTGAAGGTTTATTTACAACAGCTTTCTATAAAGAATGTTACCGTGTATTAAACGAAAAAGGGATTTTAATTAACCAACACGAATCACCATACTTCGTGGAGTATGCAGAAAACATGCGTAAAGCACATAAAAAAATTAAAGATATTTTCCCAATCGCAAGCGTATATCAATTCCATATGCCAACATATCCATCGGGACACTGGCTATTCGGATTTGCTTCAAAAGTATTACATCCAATTAAAGATATTCAAGTAGATGCTTGGGACAAATTTGCTCTAAAAACGAACTATTACAATACAGATTTACACGTTGGTGCATTCGCACTTCCTACATTTGTGAAAGAGGCACTTGATCGTGATGAATAAACCAATAAATGTTGGTTATTAAAGTTGACTTTGCGTTATTCCTTTCGACGGAACAACTAGTTTTCGACCAAGAACTCGCTTTGCAATGCAAGTAATTCGTCCGGATTGGGCAGTATAACAGTGGTTTTTCCAGAGAAGCATTTATGGGAAGATTTTATAAAAAAAATCCATTTGACGTATTGTACTATTTTTTGTATTATATTGAAGAAAAGAATGCCCGGACTAGAACGGGAGAGGTTCATAGCTGATACCCTCTATAAAAAACTATGGAAACATGACAATATGCCATGTCCATATCGGACGTGGCTTTTTTTTATGTTTTTACTTATGTTTTAATAGAACGATTGGTGATGCCTCTCTTGAAAAGTGTTGGGAAACATTTTACAAGGAGGTTTTTCTATGTCTGGCCGAAGCCATTAAGAAGGACTGACGCCTTAAAGTACACAATATTCATATGTCGTACCACGATCTTAATCCAGAAAAAATTGATTATCGATCAATGAGGAATTGAATAGTTCAATCAAGAAAGAGGTATTTAGCTACCCTCTAAAAAAAACTAAGAAGAAGCAGCACTTTTTCTTAGAGTGCTGTTTTTTCGATAAAAGGGAGTTTTTATAGATGATGCAGGGAAAAGCAATTGTTGTATTTAGTGGAGGTCAGGACAGTACAACCTGTTTGTTCTGGGCAAAAGAACGTTTTAAAGAAGTTGAGGCAGTAACTTTTGATTATGGTCAAAGGCATCGTTTTGAAATTGAATGTGCGAAGATGATAGCAGAGGAGCTCGGTGTCAAGCATCATATTCTTGATATGTCACTCCTGAATCAGCTTGCTCCGAATGCATTGACACGACAAGACATAAAGGTAGAAGACGGAGAAAATGGTGAGCTTCCATCGACTTTTGTACCTGGCCGAAATCTTCTCTTTCTTTCATTTGCGGGCGTTTTAGCGAGCCAAGTAGGAGCTAAGCATATTGTAACTGGCGTTTGTGAAACAGATTTTAGCGGATATCCGGATTGCCGAGATGTTTTTATTAAATCCTTAAATGTAACGTTAAATTTATCGATGGATGATTCCTTTATGATTGATACACCTTTGATGTGGCTGAATAAGGCACAGACATGGGAGCTTGCTGATCAGTTTGGAGCACTTGAATTTGTTCGGGAAAAAACGTTGACTTGCTATAACGGTGTAATAGCAGATGGCTGTGGTGAATGCCCGGCATGTCATCTTCGAAAAAAAGGGCTTGATGAGTATTTGAGTTACAGGAAGGAGTCTTAAGGCATGTCAGATTTTAGAATCGTCGATAAGCTCCAAAAAATAGATGTAGATATTCAAAGAAATCAATTGAACTATCATACAAAACGTGTTCTCGTAAGCAAAGAATTTACCTTCGATGCTGCTCATCATCTACATAATTATGAGGGGAAATGTAAAAACCTGCACGGTCATACGTATCGCGTAGTTTTAGGACTAAGTGGATACACAGATGAACGCGGTTTGATGATTGATTTTGGCGATATAAAAGGAATTTGGAAAGAAAAAATAGAGATTCATTTGGATCACCGTTATTTAAATGAAACGCTTCCACCCATGAATACGACGGCAGAGAACATTGTTGTTTGGATTTACGAAAAGTTGGCTGAGGCCTTGCTTGATGAACAAAGATATAACGGTGCTCGTGTAGAGTTTATCCGGCTATATGAAACTCCGACAAGCTATGCAGAAGCGAGACGGGAGTGGATGGAAGTTGAGTAAGATACCTGTTATCGAGATTTTTGGACCGACGATTCAAGGTGAGGGAATGGTAGTTGGCCAAAAGACCATGTTTGTGAGAACTGCTGGCTGTGATTATTCCTGTTCTTGGTGTGATTCATCGTTTACGTGGGATGGCAGCGGAAAGCATCTTATTGTCCAAATGACAGCGGAAGAGATTTGGTCGGAGTTGAAACGTCTTGGAGGCAGTGGCTTTTCATTTGTCACGATTTCAGGTGGCAATCCTGCACTTATCCGAAATTTGGAGGAGTTCATTGCAATTTTAAAAGAAAATGACATAAAGGTCGGGGTGGAAACACAAGGAAGTAGGTGGCAAAAATGGATGTATGAGATAGATGAACTGACAATCTCACCAAAGCCACCTAGCTCTGGTATGACAACAGACTATTCGGTGCTCTCTGATTTCTTCGAAAAACTTAAAAATCGAAACAGTAATCACCATATATCCCTCAAAATAGTCGTTTTTAATCAAGCGGATTACGAGTATGCTAAACAAATTCACCATCGGTATCCAAAGATTCCTTTTTATCTCCAAGTCGGTAATGATGATCTTACGACGATTGACAATTCACGTTTAATACTACATTTATTAGATAAATATCATGCGCTGATTGATAAAGTGATGAAGGATGAGGAATTCAGAGATGTCAAAGTACTGCCACAGGTGCATGCTCTTGTTTGGGGGAATAAAAGAGGTGTATAGTGTGCCATTACAGGAAAAATTGTATGGTTTTATCATTATTTATTAGGCTTCCATCAGATATGTGCTGTAAAACCTTCAAATCGAAAGGGAAAAGTTCTTAACTTAGGAAGGTGTGAAAGTATAGGCTAATTTGGCCTATACTTTTTTGATGCGCGCAGCATGAATGTAATCTATAGAATATATAGCTGAACCGCGAAGATAGAAGTAGTGACTAGCCAAGTGCAAGGGTGCTCGTAGCGATGCGGAATCTGCAAACAACTGAGTGACCAACATCGTGTTGTTGCCGCTACCGCTTCGCTTTCGCGCAGATAAAACCCTTTTGCTGACGCTTCGCTTTCGCACAAAAAACATCTGCTACTGCCGCTTCGCTTTCGTGCAAAAGACATTTGTTAGCCTAAAGTTTCCGGCGGATGTCATAAATTTGAGATGAGGCTTGTATGAATAGCAAGCTAATTATTTTTGAATTTCCCTCTTGACCTTAAAGTAACTTTAAGATGTATCATTGAATTAAAGGAGGTGTAATGGTTGAGTAAGTTGATGACAATACAGGATTTCGCCGAAAGAACTGGTATTTCCAAAAGCGCATTAAGATATTATGAGTCACAAAATTTACTTCGTTCAGTCAGTAGAGACATTAGTGGGTATCGAGTTTATTCTGAAGATCAAGTTGAAGTAGCTAAATTAATCTCAAGTTTACGTTTGGCAGATATACCAATAAAAAATATTCAAGCGTATTTAGAGGAAAGCGATGAAATAACAAGACAAAAGATGATGGATAATTGGATTCAGATGATAAAGGGAAGGCTAGATATTTTAAATGTAAGTTTACGCTACTTAGAAAGTGAAAATACTAGCAAAAATATCTATCTATTAGAGAAAAGCGCAGAAAAAATTATTTGGTTTTTTGCTGAATCCGAAATTGGTGAATTCAGAGAAATTGTTAATAAGAAAGCTAAAGAACTTGAGCAATTAAATATTCAAATAAAAAATTGCTATTTAAAATATATATCTGGAAAAGACGTGATTAAAGTCCAATTTGGCTTCGGAATACCTTTAGACATACACCCAAACAAGCTAATTGAAACAGATTTTTTAGAACATATGCCAGCTTGTATATACATTGCTATGTCCTTTAATGATTCAATCACAAAAATTCAAGATGGTTATTGCAAATTAATAAACTATGCAAATGAAAATAACTGGGTTCCTACAGGTTCCATACTAGAATGGTATCGAGGGAATGATTTTACTAATCTCGACTTATTATTGCCGGTCACACAATTTGGGAAGAGGGGGGAAACGAAAAATGTATAAAAATGATGAAGAGTTAGTTGTAAGAATAGTAGAATTGAAAGGAAATTATTATCAATTTGGCTTGGAGCAAGGTAGAGAATTAAGGTCATTACCGATCTTTGAACAATTGGAACAGCTAGGGAAATTGAATGTTAACTCAAATGTACAAAAGGCGAAGGAAATAGTAAAAAAAGTTTCACCGAATCTTTTTCAAGAATTAATCGGCTTGGCAGAAGGATTAGATATGGAAATAGATAATACTATTAAACTTTTTAGTGGATATGATGTAGCATTTCCACAAATGGGGTGTACTACATTAGTAAATGATGGCTATTATGTACGCAATTATGATTTTAGTCCGGAAATGTACGATGCAAGGCTTGTATGGATGAATCCTACAGATGGCTATGTTAGCGTAGGCTTTAGTCAGCAAATAATTGGAAGACTTGATGGAATGAATGAAAAGGGGCTCGTTGTAGGGTTACATTTTGTGAATAACGAATACAAGGAAGAGGGATTTATAGCAACGACTATTGTTAGAATGCTATTAGAACAATGTGCAAATATTGAAGAGGCACTAAATTTCATCACAAATATACCTCATGGTTATTGCTACAATTACTCCATTACAGATCAAAGTGGAACAAGTGTAATAGTAGAAGCTTCCCCGCAACAACAGATCATCAATTTCACGAATCCTCTTATTTGTACCAATCACTTTGAGTCAGAAATATTGAGAGAGAAAAACAGAATAGGAGTACAAGGATCAATAAAAAATAAGGACTATGTGAGTTCCTTATTATCGGAAAGTTTATCACCCATGTCTACATACCATCACTTTAATGATGAAAGTTCCCCGATATTTTTTAAACACTATAAAGAGTACTTTGGTACGTTGCATACAGTTGTCTATTGCCCAAAAGATTTAAGCATCATAATTGGAGTTGGTGGGAATTGTGAACCAATGATGTTTTCTCTAAAAGAATATATGGAGGGGACATTCATTCTACCTGAATATATGAAAGGGACAATTAATCAATCTAAATAAAAAGGACCTGTGGTTGCAATATCACCGATTTAGTGATAAATAACAAAATCGTATTTTCACAAATAATAAAAAATCCTACCATTTTATCTACTTTCCAATCTACATTTGTGTTAACTTATTATTAATTGAGGTTAACCCAAATTAAGGAGAATAGGAGAAAACAACAACAAGTATTTAAAAGTAAGATGGAGGAATAAAATGATCCGAAAGTTTTCTACTTATGATCTTGCCCAGATTTCATTGCTAGCTTGTCTTATTATCGTTTCAGGCATATTTAAAATTCCAACAGGTATTCCTGGGTCAGAATTTCAATTATCAGCACCCATTGCAGTTGCGATTGCTGCGGTATTTGGATTTAAACGATATTTTCTAGCGGGGATCATTGCAAGTTTAATCTTATTTTTACTAGGTATACACTCGATTTTAAATGTGGAGATCGCATTCATTTTTCGATTGACTGTAGGCCTACTCATTGTTTTATTTGGGACTTCAATTCCGGTACTTGTTTTGGCAGGCCCAATTGGAACAACGGTTGCTAGATTTGGTTTAGCTTTTACGTTAGGGACTCCATTTTTACCGTTATTAGTTTTGGCTATTCCAGGTATGGTCATCACAGCTGTTAGTGTTTATCCTATAACGAAAATGTTACATACAATTAATAGGAAAGTAGCAGGTAATAATCATGTTAAAAGCGTGTTATAGCATTCGAATGCGTGCGGCTGAAAGAAGTTCTGAACTAGGGGAAAAGCATATATCTGGTGGTGAACGGATAGGCAGTAAATCTCAGATAGAGCCAATCGTAAAACAGTTATTGAGCAAAGTAAATAATCATTCACGTGGAGAGGCTGACTTTATTCAAATTACCGTTGAAAAAATTGCACATGATCAGATACAGTATATGCCACCTTTAGAAATTACGACAGTTGAGGCTGCTTCAATCGAAAAGGCCCATAATGAAGCAAGAAAGATACTAACCTCCCGAGGTGTTTCGGAACATGCACTGAATGTTGCTTTTCATCAACTTAGTAGTAATCAAAATCTCCGTGGGGCAATCATCCTAAATAGTAAAACTGGCTTACGGCTTGACGATCGAGGACAAAGGGGTGTTCGTGTATCACGAATCGATTGGCAAGATGCTACTGGGGACCTTAATGAGCGTGTCCGTGAAGCGTTGGCTCTGGCGTCAAAAGTGGCAAATTCTCCGTATACAATTGCAGAATTATGTTGGTCTGATGATCCAGATTATGTGACTGGATATGTAAGTAATCGTGCCATTGGTTATGTCAGAATTACACCGTTAAAAAGGGTAGGCTGTGAGAGCGGAGGGCGTATTTTTTTTGTGTCAGATGAAGTTGAGCTAGAATCTTATATAGACTATTTAGAAAATGTACCGGTTCTCATTAGGAGGGATTAAAAAATGGATCATTGGTTTCAACGGGAACTACAATTAATAGAAGAGAAAGGATTGACAAGGAAGTTACGCTCGTTTTCAAATGGAAATGAGAGCGAGGTAATCATGAATGATAAGAGATTCTTGCTTTTTTCATCTAATAACTATTTAGGTCTTGCAACAGATTTTCGGTTGAGAAAGAAAGCATCTGAAGGTATTAGTAAATACGGTACAGGAGCTGGCGGTTCGAGATTAACAACTGGAAATTTCGTTATTCATGAACAGCTTGAATCAGAAATTGCGGATTTTAAAAAAACGGAAGCTGCCATTGTTTTCAGCAGTGGTTATTTAGCGAACATTGGCGTGATTTCAAGTGTGATGAAGGCAGGGGATATTATTTTTTCTGATGCCTGGAATCATGCGAGTATTATAGATGGTTGTCGCCTTAGTCAAGCAAAAACAATTGTGTATGAACATGCGGATATGGTGGATTTAGAGCATAAATTGAGACAATCAAATGGAGATGGAAAGAAGTTAATTGTAACGGATGGCGTCTTTAGTATGGATGGTGATATTGCTCCACTTCCTGAAATAGTTGCGCTAGCAAAGGAATACAATGCTTACATAATGATTGATGATGCGCATGTGACAGGTATTTTAGGAAGTGATGGTCGTGGTACTGCTGATTATTTTGGGTTGAAAGATGAGATTGATTTTACAGTGGGCACGTTGAGTAAAGCGATTGGTGCAGAGGGTGGTTTTGTGGCGACATCGTCAATTGCAAAGAACTATTTACTAAATAACGCTAGATCATTTATTTTCCAAACAGGTTTATCTCCAAGTGCGATTGAAGCAGCGCGAGAAGGAATATCCATTATTCAAAATGAGCCCGAACGAAGGGAACAATTACTGAATAATGCTAAGTATTTACGTTTAAAATTGGAGGAATCCGGTTTTGTAGTTAGGGAAGGGGAAACTCCCATTATATCTCTTCTTATTGGTGATTCCCGTGAAGCTATGCAATTTTCTGAGAAACTTATGGATGAAGGTGTCTTTATTCCAGCGATTCGACCACCAACTGTGCCAAAAGGGTCAAGCCGGTTGCGGATTACAGTGATGGCTACACATACAATGGAGCAGCTCAATACAGTCATCAATAAAATTAAGAAAATAGGAAAAGAAATGGGTATTGTATAAAAAATCTTATAGAACTTAATAATATTGAAAAGATGTTAATGACTAAATCGTTGTTGGACAGCGAGAGCTTTAGTTTAAGATTGCATAATCCTAATAAAACCCCTGATACTTCTGCTTAGCGTAGAAAAATCAGGGGTTTTCATTTAAACCATTGCACGTTTTTGTTACAAATGATTCAATGCTTTGACACTCACTTTAACTGTTAAATCATGCTTTCCACCTGAATAAACACCTTCAACAGGGCTTATATCGGAATAATCACGGCCAATGCATAAAATAATGTGATTTTCTAATACTTCTACATTATTAGTTGGATCGAGACCAATCCAGCCAATTCCCGGTATCATGACTTCTACCCAAGCATGGGTTGCACTATCACCGATCAAGGCGGAGTTTTCGTCGACGTATAAATAACCGCTCACATAGCGCGCTGGAATTCCTTTAGCTCTTAGCACCGCAAGCATGACATGTGTGAAATCCTGACAAACACCTCGCTTAAGGGCGAAAGCTTCACTTGCCGTCGTCGTCACATCGGTTGCACCCGGATCATATTCAAAAGTCGAGTATAAATATTGCATTAAATTTAATGAAAATAGCACAGGATTTTCAGCATGACCAATGGCATGGTAAACTTCCTCTAACTGATTTTCTGTCATATACGTAAATTGTGTAAACTTTAAATAGGGCAAATAATGCTCGTAAAACAGTTGAGAGTGAAAAATGGTCTGCATTTCTGGTGAATATTGAATACGATGAATAAATGGTGCGCGTTGAATGCTGACAATAGAGGTCGTTTGGATTTCTAGTTCTTGATGCTGCTCTGGTATATAAAAAGTGCCAACCGTATTGCCCCATATATCTGTATGCTCACGCGTTAAAGATGAAGGTGTAATGGCAATTCGATAGGATAATAAGCGCTGACGCTCATCGCCTCTTGGCTTTAAGCGGATTGTATTTAAGCTTTGATCGACTTCAGACTCATATTGAAAAATATTAGTATGTTGAATTTCAAATTTCATTGTGTCCGCTTCCTTTGAATTACTGACTTGCTTGTTGATAGAGAGCTGTCGTTGATTCCTTTCAAGGTTGTAGGCTGGGTTCATATAAATGATAAATTGTTGAAAATGTATTGCCAAAATCAATACATTGACACAATCTTTCCTCCATTAACAAAATCGTTTCTTCTAAGGTACTATTCCATAAATCTACATTCAATATAGCAAATAATAAACTTTTTAATGGGGCATGAAGCTCTATAAAACTTGCTGAAAGAGGATCGTTTTCTAAACAAATAAATGTTTCTTCTAACTTTTCTAGGCAAAACATCACTGAACGCGGGAAATGCTTATCCTGTAATAAATATTGAAGTACACACAGTAAATTGGTTTGGCGATGCTTTTGTAAATAAGACTCCGTCGCCTCTGATAAATCGAGTAAAAACGAACCGTCCGCTTCTAGTAAGGAGATGGCTATTTCCTTATGTTGTTCAAGTATAATTAAAGCCATACGAATCGTTTTTTCTGTACGCTCTAACCATTTCCCAACTTGCATGAAATAAAAGGGTACATCTCGATCCATCGAGCCTTCGATAAGCCCGGTAACCGTCAAAGAAGTCTTACGAACATTTTGTAAAAAAGAGTTAAGAACGATAAGCGGAATGGGTCTTTCACGTTCCAATATTTCTTGCTGTAAGGATAAATAAAAGGCGTTTTGCAATTCCCAAAGCTCAATGGGGATGCTATCTCGAGTTACGCGCGCATTTTCTCTAACTGCACGTAAAGTAGCATGAAGAGCGTTACAGTTATTATTTGAAAAGAGTAGATATTCGATAAGTGGATTGACACGAATCGACTCATATAAGGTCAAGTACTCTTCCTTCGAGGCACAAATATTCAACACTGCTTCCCAATGATCGATGTATTCATTTTCTTTGCCAGATTGCTCCAACATATTCAACAGCTGTACTTGTAATATATGTGCATTCGATTGTGATCGTTCACTATATCGTGCCATCCAGTATAGTGCATCGGCTACTCGACTTAGCATACTGCAATTCCTCCTTTAATATCCAAGTATCTTTTGCTCCTCCACCTTGTGAAGAATTCACGACTAAAGATCCTTCTTTTAATGCTACACGCGATAACCCGCCAGGAAGCACATAAATATCCTCACCCTTCATCACATAAACACGCAAATCGACATGACAAGGATAAAATCTCCCATCCTGGAAAGCCGGTGCTCTTGACAGACTAATCGTTGGTTGTGCAATGTATTGATGCGGGTTTTCCATAATTTTTTCTTTATAAATAGCGATTTCTTCATCATTCGCATGCGGACCAATCAGCATATCATAGCCACCAGAGGCACTAACATTTTTTATGACAAGCTCTCTCATATGCTCAAGAACCCAATCTAGCTGACGATCATCAGCTAGATGATAAGTCTTCACATTACGTAAAATAGGTTCCTCTTTCAAATAGTAGCGAATCATATCCGGTACATAGGCATACATCGCTTTATCATCAGCCACACCGTTACCAACTGCATTTAAAATGGCAATATTTCCAGCTTTATAAGCAACCATAATATGAGGAACTCCGAGTAAAGAATCTTCATGAAAAACAGCAGGGTCTAAGAAATCATCATCAATTCGACGATAAATAATATCAATTTGCTCAAGACCGTAGATGGTCTTCATATATACCTTATTGTCTTGGACAACTAAATCATGCCCTTCGACAAGTTGAATACTGAGCTGCTGTGCTAAAAAAACATGATCGTAATAGGCTGAATTATACATGCCAGCTGTTAAGAGGACAGCTTTAGGTTCTCTATCTGGCTCCATGCAAGGTGGCCGATGAGCAAGGAGTGCCTTCTTCATAAAGGCCATTTGTTTGTCGAGTGACTGAATCGAATGTTTAGAGAAAAATTCAGGATACACTTCCTTCATCACAGATCGATTTTGGAAAACATAGGAAATACCTGAAGGATTGCGTAAATTATCTTCTAACACGTAGTAAACACCATTCTCATCACGTATTAAATCGATACCAGCTAAAAAAATATGATTATCGATAGGTACTTTAACACCAAGCATTTCTTTATAATAATAAGGATTGTTTTCAATGAGCTGTTTTGGAATAAGCCCATCCTCAAAAATAGATTGTTCATGGTAGACATCATGCAGAAAACAATTTAAGGCTTTCACACGTTGCTTCATCCCAGCTTCAATTTCTTGCCACTGTTCATGTGGAATAATAATAGGTATAAAATCAAAGGGCATTGTCCGCTCTGTTCCACCTTGTGCTCCATATACGGTAAATGTAATGCCTTGTTTAAGGAATCTAGATTGTGCTTGCAGATATTTTTCCTCTAATTGGTTCTTTGTAAAAGCATTGAGCTTATGGTGGAAAGACCGATAATGAGGCTTCGGTTGATTGCCATCTAACATTTCATCAAAAAACAAACCAGATTCGTAAAACTTCATCATATGGATCGCCCTCCGAATTTAAGTAGTAGAGAAAACGTGTTACACTAAAAATGAATACATAAAAGGAGCTAATAAAATGACAATCATTAATTTAATGCAAGCCTATGAGCTAGACAAGCTTTCAAAATTAGATTTTACTAATGAGGAAATTGTGCGCACATTGCAAACAGGGGATTTATCAGTTTGGCAGGAAAAAGTACCAAACTATGAATTTTCCGAAACAATGGCACTTTATCAAGAAGGGAAACAATTATTCTTAGACGCTCTGCATGGTAACTACCGTATCAAATATGTAACTTTGCCAGGCATTCAACGTTTACTGTATCTTCGTTTCCAATTAGAAGAAGGTAAGGATTATCAATTATTAGAAACAGGAATCCAGCATCTAACTTGTAATGAGAAAACTATCGAAAAGCTTCAACTTATGCTATCAACGAACTGGTCAGTAGCTAAACAAGTAGATGGGACGTATAGTATTTTTGTAAAGTAACGGTTTTCGCACAGAAAACATTTATTGCTGTCGCTTCGCTTTTGCACCGGTAAATAATGTGTCTGAAATCGACAAAAACCAAATAATCCCATGCGCGTTGTGAGAAGAATCGACATGTACAGTTACCCATCTTTTCATTTTTTGATTCATCTCACAGCATTTATCTCACTAGATTTAAATATTCATTTTTTTCGCGTTTTATACCTAAATAGTGAAACTTTCAAAAAAATTTTAAAATAAGGTGATTTTCTTTCTAAAAGAGAATCATCTTTTTTGTTACCTGAAAAAGAACATACGTTCCATTAAGTGAAAAAAGTTCATTTATTTCACCATAAAGTTCCCAAATTTATATTTGGGAACGTTTTTTCGTGGTAAAATAGAGCAAATAGAGGTGATTTTATGGAAAAGCCGAAGCTACCAAAACTAATGAGAGATTTCCTTGTTTATTTAACGACGATTAAAGGGAAGTCTCACCGCACAAGAAAAGAATACGAATATGATTTGACATTATTCTTCCGTTTTTACATAGCCATTCAGAATGATCATGATAGTTCAGAATTAACGAAAATAGATATTTCTACTATTTCAATAGAAGAAATTCGAGAAATGACACTAGAAGATCTTTATTTATTTATGGAATATTGCGAGGTGCAGCGTGGCAATTCTGCATCTGCGAGAGCACGTAAAGTAGCAACGTTAAAATCATTTTTTAAATACTTGAAAGGGAAACGTCGTCTTATTGAGGAAAATCCTGCAGATGAACTAGAGACCCCTAAAATAGGACGGAAAAGACCTATCTATATGAATATCGAGGAAGCGACACGATTTATCGATGGCATCCAGCCAAATCGCGCTTCACCGAGAAATTATTGTATGATGATGTTTTTCTTGAATTTAGGGATTCGTGTGACGGAGCTTTGTCAGTTAAATAGGTCGTCTATACAAGGACGCTACTTAACGGTTGTTGGTAAAGGGAATAAAGAACGGACCGTTTATTTGAACGATAGCTGTATACAGGCACTTGCAGACTATGAAAATAACGGAAAGACAACATATAAAGGTGAGGGAGACGAGCCCCTTTTCATCTCACAAAAGGGAACACGCTTTACCCGTCAAACCGTTGCAAAAATCGTTAAACAAATTAATCAGCAATCTGGACTCCAAAAAGAACGACTGACGCCACATAAGTTACGTCATACATCCGCAACAATGATGTATAAATCAGGGGCAGATATTCGAAGTCTCCAGCATATATTGGGCCATTCAAGTGTGGCAACAACGCAAATCTATACCCATATTGAAAATGAAGAGCTGCAACATGTACTCGAAAATAATCCATTTAATATTGTTCGGGCAAGATAATTTCCAAAATTTTAAAGGGAATTTGCTTAATCTAAAGAATACTTTATATTGTATAGAACATATACAGAATAGGAATCAAAAATCGTTTGGTAAGGGGAGTAGCTTATGAATCAATTAATTAACGATCATCTATGTGAAACAAGAAATAACTTAGTTGAGGAGATTAAAGTATTAAGTGATACTCAGTTTAATGCTAAGCCTGATGCAAACAATTGGAGTATAGCGCAGATTTGCCATCACTTAATCTTAGTGGAGGAGTCTACAGTAAAGGTGATTTCATGGGGAATAAAACAAGTAGATAATAAGCAAACGGAACGAAAAAATTTTGACATTATCGTAGACAGAACAAAGAAAT
Source organism: Lysinibacillus sp. NPDC059133 (assembly GCF_042755925.1). Lineage (NCBI taxonomy): Bacteria > Bacillati > Bacillota > Bacilli > Caryophanales > Bacillaceae > Lysinibacillus > Lysinibacillus sp. NPDC059133. The sequence goes on from NZ_JBHZDH010000026.1 coordinate 27,564, forward strand.
TTACGGCACCCAAAATTGTTGAACCAGCTGAAGACTTCTTTACAGTACAGCAAATCATTGAGTTGCTGGAGGATTCGAGAAAAAAATTAACAACTTACCTTGATACTATTGAAGACAAATCATTATTAGCAGAGAAATCCGTGAAGCATCCTGTTCTTGGAGAATTACCCCTCGATCAATGGGTGGAACAAATTTATTTTCATGAACAACGACATATTGAACAAATAAAAGAAATCAAAGCATTAATCACAGTTGAACACTAATGAACTTCCTGGAGACATAGTACAAAGAATGAAAAAAAGAAAAGACCGACATTATGTTAAAGAAATTATCATAGACATTAAAAATTCAATCGCATTAGAAATAATCTGGAACATTTTAATATTTATCCCTAGAATAATCTTCCGATTATTGAAAAATTTATGAAGAGTTTAATTTCGCAAACAGCATAAAGAGGTCGAGATATAGCCACATAGTAAGAAGGAAAGGACAAAGAGCCTTTCCTTCTTTTTCATATTTTATGCTATAATTATCGTTATTTACTATTTTTTGTTAGGAGAAATTATGAGAATTTATAAGTTAGCTAGTATATGCACTTCTATTATACTCTTATCAGGATGTAATACATTTTCATCTAAAACAGAAGTACCCTCTAAAAATGCAGCGTCAGAGGCTGTAAAAAATGAGCCTGTTGTTTTGGAGAGCACTCATAAGGAGAATGAAGATAAACCTGTTGTCGTAGATATCACTCATAAGGAGAAAGACGATGAATCAATAGGAAGTTCTCATCCTATTAAGATTAATGAAGAGGTATCGGCTCCTCTAGGTGGAAGTAAATCATATTTTACTTATGAGGAAGATTTTCCATTTAAAATATCCGTAACCAATACTGGAACAAAAAGATTTTTTTACAAAATTCAACATGTAGATAAAGAAGCAAAAATTGCAAATGGTATTTTAAACGGTAACGAAAGTTTTGAAAAGTTATTTAAAGGATTTCCCAAAGGAGCTTATGTCATAACTTACCGTGTACTAGACGAAGAGCATCCAATAGATATAAATCTAAAGGTAAAGGTCGAGTTACTTCCTTAATGTCTTTAATATTCGAAATTGACGAGCTATTGTTTTGATTGAATATCATAAAATGCAGAAAGAACCTGACGGAATCATGAATTTCGTCAGGTTCTTTCTGCATTCTGGCTCTTGTTAAATCAAATTTTGGTGATTCGATATCAAATAAGGTTTATGAATATCGTGTACTTGCCAGAATGTCTCAGCAAGAATTAGCAGAGAAAGTCGGGGTGTCCAAACAAACCATCTTCGTAATGGAAAAAGGAAATTATGTTCCGACTCTGCTGTTAGCTTTTCGAATTGCCGAATTTTTTAATGTTGATGTAAACGATATATTTACTTATGAGAAAGGAAATGATCAAAATGATAACTAAGTTTATGTCAGATATCCATAAAGCCATTTTTTCCCCTTTAAGATCCTGGGCTGAACAAGGGAAATTGGAATATTCTCATTGGAGTTGGCTTTTTACTGATTGTGGGTAGTGCGATTTTTGCCTATGTTTTTTATAAGAAGATTGGGCAAGATGACGAACGGACAAATATAATCTTTTTGAAAAGCAGTTCCTATATGCTGGTGGCAATTATTCTATGTGACATAATTTTTCCTAAAGACGATATGTGGACCATCTTTTTCTTGTTCAAATATACGCTGGCATTATTAGCTGGTGGGATGTACCTAGCTGTCCAATATAAAAAGGATTTTTCATAAGAAAAGGTCGAGGAGCAAGACTCAACCAAGGAGAAATCGTTGGTCTGATGGGAAGAAACGGCGCTGGCAAATTGATGAAGATTTTAACGCAAACCATTCAAACCGATGATGGATCAGTTGCAGACAATCCATTAGGAAGGGTACTTAATCGAGGAACCAAAACTACTTTAATTATTCCACAAAACTTATTTTTCAGGAATTTACGGAAACACCTTCAAACTCAATGAATACGAAGGGCTCTTACGGAACCTGCAATTATTAGATGTGTTGAAAAAGAGGTGAAGGAATATTCTTTAAAAATGCGGCAAAATCTAGGAATCGTCATTAGCCTCCTAAATAGTCCGCGCTTAGGTAAAGGTAGAATTGCTTTCCTGAAGTATTATGTTCTATTCGAAATTTTCTAGAGCCATTGTTTTGATCAATCTTTTTCAAAACAATGGTTTTTGTTATGTCGTGAAATTAAGTTTTCAAGGTTATTTTATTGTAAAGCTTGACTAAATAAATCATCTGTTATATATTAAATAGAAATAAAAACAACTGTTATAAAACAGTTTGTTCTAGGAGGAATTCTTATGACAAAGTATCGTGATGGCTATGAGTTTTATTGTGAGATGTGTGAGCGTTATGGTTTAGAGCCAATTTCATTCCGCTATTATGTGTTACAGTTATCACAGCAGCAACTTTCAGCTTATAATATGCAAGCAAAACAATTAGGCATTTAAAAGGTTTAAGATTAAAGGATGTGGTTATAACGGACGCCGACGTGAATATTTTATGAAAAGCCCAGCCATACTAATTAAAATGGACTGGGCTTTCGACTGTTTGAAAGAAATATCAGAAAATTCATTGACATAGCTGCCTAACTGTTATATATTATTAAAAAATAATAAAACTGTTATATAACAACGAAAGGAGAATACCACCAATTTCTATTATTATGACAATCAATTATCACAAGAACAATTGGACTATTTTAACGAAGTTGCAAAAACGAAAGGAAGTTATTAGTATGACAGAATATCGAGAAGGTTATGATTTTTATCGACACGTATGCGAGAAACATGGTTTAGAGCCCATAAATTTTCACTATTATATGTTGAACTTATCTCAGGAGCAACTAGATGCCTACAATGAACGAGCCAAAACATTCGGAGGTCCAATAGAATATGAAGTCTCTTAGCTTTTAAAATACCTTACTGCCTAGTTCTGACAGTGAGGTATTTTTGCTATATATCATAAATGAAGAAAGTATTCAAGTATTTATAAATAACAGACAATTCATACATTCCAGAGATAAATAGGCTAAATATAACATATTAATAGTCTAAGGTAATTAAAGTATTCCAAATCAAGCGTTATAAGTAAGTTAAAAGACCTTGTTTCCGAGGATCTGTTCTATTAAAAATCATCAAATATAGACTTGAATGTTTTAATATTTGGGTTGAATTAACTGCTTTTCTAATACTATAATGTAATTACATAATAAAGGGCGATATCCCATAACTTTATACCTCACTTTTTTTAAAGCAAAAGTACCAAACCCTTCTAATGAACGGAGAATGTAAATGATGAATATCACGCCTAGTAGTATTAATCAAGTTAACTATAGCCTGAAAGAATTACAAGATATTTTTTCAGCAATGAATAGTTCAATCATTGTAGCAATTACAGACCGAACTGGGAAAATTACGTTTGTTAATGATCATTTTTGCAAAATTTCTAAATATACTCGTGAAGAATTAGTAGGGCAAGATCACCGTTTACTGAATTCAGGTTACCATCCAAGGTCTTTCTTTAGAGAGATGTGGAAAACGATAGGTAAGGGTGACATGTGGAATGGCGAGGTGTGTAATCGCGCGAAGGATGGTAGTCTTTACTGGGTGAAGACGACGATTATTCCTTTTCTTGATGACAATGGTAAACCGTATCAATATATTGCTATACGAGTTGATATTACCGCACAAAAAGATATAAAAAAGATTACCCATATTGCTTATCACGATGAATTAACAGGGCTACCAAATCGTCGTAAGTTAGAGCAACGTTTAGAAAACGAATTCCATCAATCTCGACGTACAGGTGAGAAGTTTGCATTATTTTTCATTGATGTCAATCGTTTCAAAAACATTAATGATGGTCTTGGCCATATCATCGGGGATATGTTCTTAGTGGAAATGGCGCATCGTCTACGCAACGTTGATTACACATCGAATTCTATCTACCGCCACAATAGTGATGAATTTGTGATTATATTAAACGATGTTGACCGTGTTGAGGAGAAGGCTGAGGAAATAATCGGCGTCTTTAATGAGAGTTTTATTGTGAATACGTATGAATTTTACGCGAGTATTAGCATTGGAATCAGTATATTCCCAGATCATGCAAACTCTGCGGAGGAATTATTGAAAAATGCAGATATCGCTATGTATGCAGCGAAATCTTCACGTGGTAATCAATATCGCTTATATCGTCCAAATATGGAGGAAGTCAATGATAAATGGCTATTACTTGAAACAAAATTACATCAAGCGTTAAAAAAAGATATTTTAGAATTACATTATCAACCAAAAATTGATTTAAAAACGAATACAGTGATTGGCATGGAGGCATTACTTCGCTGGAATGATCCTTTACTTGGTTATATACCACCGGATCACTTTATTCCATTTGCTGAGGAATGTGGGCTTATTAATGATATAGGGGTATGGGTGTTAAGAAAAGCATCTGCCCAGGCACGCACTTGGAACGAGGTACATAATTTAAACTTACGTGTTGCCGTAAACATTTCTCCGATTCATATTAGTACGACAGGCTTTGTCGAAATGGTACGCGACATTATTACAGAAACAAAAATTGATCCGCACTCATTAGAAATAGAAATTACAGAGATGAGTATGTTGGATTATACGGAAGACTTGATCGATACTATTAACCAATTAAGAGCACTTGGTATTACGATTTCCTTAGATGATTTCGGAACGGGTTACTCGTCGCTCAATTACTTAAAAACATTCCCCGTAGATGTTTTAAAAATAGATCGCGCATTCATCCGTGATATTGTGCCCGAAAAATCAGGCATTGCCATGATTTCAGCCATGATCTCTCTAGCGCATGCCCTCAATCTTCAAGTAGTAGCTGAAGGCGTCGAGGAAGAAGCAGAATTACAAGTGCTGCGCGAGCATGGCTGCGAGTACGTACAGGGCTATTACTTCAGTAAGCCACTATCGGTAGATGACTTTACGCGGCTGATAGTAGATAGTAATATGTAGACAATATAGAGGATCTTGACCTTAATTTAGGCCAAGATCCTCTAAGTGTTTATGGGGTTATTTTAGTACGAAATGCGATTTTACAACGAATAAAGAAAGAACAAAGGAGTAGCGAATTTCGCTCTTTTTTTAAGGGATTATTTAAAAGAATTTAGATACTTTTTTTAACTCAAGTTCCAAAAATAATTCCTCTTTTTTCTTAAAGAAATCTTTTTTATTCATCGGTCCATATAGTTGATTTGTTTTAACATCTATAATCCAGTATTCACTTTTTTTATCTTCAGATACATGTAACTCATCTGTTGTACGAGCTATAATATCTTTCTTATCATAATTAAATTCTTCTATAGTTGGTTTTAAAACAAAATTCGATGCTTCTGTACTAGTTAGATTATAGGAATGAGCACTGGTTCTATTCAATAAATATGTATCATTTATTTCCACCTCACCATCCGTAGAAGCATGTGTTCCTAAATTGTGTACTACAGTGTCCCATAACACATAAAAACCAACGATAAACCCAATTATTACAACTATAAAAAGAGCCATTTTATATTTCTGTACCATTTAACTTAAACCTCTTTCTGTAACTAATAACGGTTTAATAGTAGCAAAAAAAGGAAGATTATTCATTAGGAATAGAAATATTAATACATTGGCTAGTTAGAAGCATCTGGTCTATAAGGAACAAAGTCAATTTTCTGATATTTCCCGAAAAATAATTGTTAATATTTGAAATTATTTAACTGTTTTGCTAAAGTTATATAAAATATTAATTGATGATGTGGCTAAGTAAGATAGAATTGTGAAACAGAGAATATAGCAACTGTTGAGAGCTATATCACCGCTTCTTATCTGAAACCTACCACGGAGATGTTATGCAAACATAACCGAGTCGTTTTTCGTTACAAAACGTTAGAGGGTTTTAAGAAGATGTTCTTAAAACTAAATTCAAGGTGGTACCACGTTTATTCAGCACAAAGACGTCCTTATTGTAGGGACAGCTTTGTGCTTTTTTATTTTTATTCAACGGGTGGCAAACACCTTATAGAAATGGAGGAAAGAACATGACAACACAACAAAATGATTTTTCAAAATGGTACATTGAGACAATCCAAAAGGCAGACTTAATGGATTATACACCGGTTCGCGGCTGTATCGCATTTAAACCAGACGGCTATGAAATTTGGGAACATATTCAAGAGGAAATGGACCGTCGTTTTAAAGAGACAGGTCATCGAAACGCTTATTTCCCTATGTTAATCCCTGAATCCTTCTTCCAAAAAGAAAAAGATCATATCGAAGGTTTCTCACCAGAACTTCCTTGGGTAACAGAGGCAGCGGGTGAAAAATTAGAAGAACGTTTAGCGCTTCGTCCGACCTCTGAAACGATGATTGGCCACTTATATTCTAATTGGATCAAAAGTTATCGTGATTTGCCGGTCCTAATTAATCAATGGGCAAATGTTTTCCGCTGGGAAAAGAAAACACTTCCGTTCATTCGAACATCTGAATTTTTGTGGCAAGAGGGCCATACAGCACATATTGATGAAGAAGATGCACGTAAAGAAACAATGCAAATGTTAACGATCTATAAAGAGGTAGTTGAGGATTTACTTGCAATCCCTGTCTACGATGGACAAAAAACACCTTCCGAACGTTTTGCAGGCGCAGTAGATACATTTTCTATCGAAGCAATGATGAAAAATGGAAAGGCTGTACAAGCTGGGACCTCTCACTATTTAGGGACAAAATTCGCTGAAGCCTTTGATATTAAGTATTTAAACAAAGCCAATCAGCATGAACATGTACACACAACATCTTGGGGGACTTCGACACGTTTAATTGGTTCTGTCATTATGGTTCACGGTGATGAACAGGGGCTTATTTTACCGCCACGAATTGCACCAACTCAAGTTGTCTTAATCCCTGTAGGGCCATGGAAAAAGAACCCTGAAATTATGGAGAAACTAGATGACATCTTTGCAATTCTTAAGAAGAAGGGAATTCGAGTACGTCTTGATGACTCCGACCAATCACCAGGCTTCAAATTTAATGAATGGGAATTAAAAGGTGTGCCAATTCGTATTGAATTAGGACCTCGCGATTTAGAGAAAAACCAGGCATTGTTAAAAGCACGAGATGAAGATGACAAGCAATCCATTGACCTGAACGACATTGTTGCAGCAATTGAAGTGGAACTAACAACAATGCAAACTCGATTATTCGATAAAGCACGTAAATTCCGTGATGAAAACGCTCATACAAATATCGATACTCTGAAGGATTTACAGCAGCATATTAACATTTCCAAGGAAAAAGGATCTATTCCTGGCTGGATTCTTGCTGGATGGTGTGGAGATGATGCCTGCGAGGAAAAAGTGAAAGAAGAGACAAAATATACTTCTCGTAACATTCCATTTAACCCACCAACTACGAAATCTACTTGTATTTGCTGTGGCAATGAAGCAAAGCATACAGTTTGGTTTGCTCAAGCATACTAATAATTGAAAAGATGAAAAGGAAAAATGATACATAAATAAGCTTGCTTCTCAAATTTTGAGAAGCAAGCTTATTTTTTGTTTCAATCAAATATGCCTTGGCATATTTGCGTCGAAATCGGCTTTGTGCTTAGGCCTGCAGATGTTTTTTGTGCGAAAGCGCAGTGCTAAGGGCCGACACGATGTCGGTCATTTCGGTAATGCTACAGGACGTGGCGTTCTTAGACTGAGTTCCTCTATTTCAGCAGGTATTTGGACACCCACTGAAAAAGTAACTTTAACCCGCATTCCTCTTACCACCTATAGAGTTGGGAGACTTCTGTACCTGTCGCTACGCTTTCGGTACAAAAAATATCTGCTAAAAAAAGTTAAATACTATTTTCGCTTAGGCATTTATAAGGATGCTCGGCTAGTTGTTTTATTTGTTTCGATTTAAAGAATTTATAGCTCATTTTTCAATTTTACAGGTCCAAATAACTGCAATGCAAAAGGAGATAATTCTTCCCACATACTACTGGATGGATCGTCTATTAAGTTTAATCGTAAACCCATTAATAAACTTGTATAAGCTGTAGCAATATAAGTAGGATTCTGTTTATATAATAGGCCTTTTTTTTGTCCGTTTTCTATAAGATGAATAAGCTTAATTCTAAAATTAATGTTAAATAAATCTAGTTCCTTGAAGGTATCCTTATATTCTTTATTTTGAGCGATAATAAAGACTACCAAATTTAAATAAGAGCCAGAATTAGCAAAAATTTTTATTTGTTTTTTAATCATGGATTCTAATTCTTGTATAAGATCTTGTTCCTCTGGATTAAAATTCAAAATATCTTCTTCATATTTTTTTAATGGTTCAACAACTGCCGCATGAAAAAGTGTTTCTTTATTTTCAAAATAGGTGAAAACACTTCCGAAACTGACTCCAGAAGCCTTTGCAACCTCTTGAATCTTCGTGCCCTCAAAACCTTTCTCCGCAAATAGGTGAATTGCTTCAGTTAATATTTTTTTTCTTTTTATTATCATATTTGACTTTTGCTTTTCTGAAAGTACCATGGGAAACCTCTTTTCATCAGTGATTGACTAATCAATCATTCGTATTTATACTATATCCTATAAAAGCAAAGATGTAAATAATATACACATTAGGAAACGTAAAAACTCTCTTTTTTAATCTATCAATTATGCCTCGGCATAATTGCGTCCGGAATCGACCGGAGGCTTTAGGACAACAAATGTTTTTTGTGTGAAAGCGTAGTGCTAACGCAGCGGCACAACACGATGTTGGTCACTCAGGTGTTTTCACAGGATGTAAAGGTCTTAGCCTGGGTTCCTCTTTTTCAGCGGGTGTTTGAACACCCGCTGAAAAGTAGCTTAAATCCGCATTCATCTCACCACCTGTAGAGGTGGGAGACTTCTGTACCTGTCGCTTCACTATCGTTACAAAAGACACCTGTACCTGCAGCTTTGCTTTCGGTACAAAGAACATTTGCTGAAAGAAGTTAATGACATCTGAAATGAACACAAGAACTATATTTCGTTGAGTATGATGCCAATTGAGTATATGTTTGTTACGATAAAAATCATAAAAATAACATTTTTATGATTTTTTTTATAAAACACCAATACTTTATAATCAAATTTCATAGCCACTGTTTACAAATATATACTAAATATGGAAATATAAATTAAATGGCAGAAAAGGGGAAAATGAAATAAACTTTGTGCTATTGTTAGAAAATTCAAATAAAGGAGGTAGCTTACTTGATAGAATCGCGATTAATTCAAGATCCAAATCAGCTAAAAGAATATTTTGAGTTGAGATACAAAATATTTGTTGAAGAACAAAATGCAGCTCCTAAAGAATTCTATCCAGATGGACAACTAAAAGATGATTTTGATGATGAAGGACTGCATATTGGTTGTTTTTTGAGAGATCGATTAGTAGGAACAATGTCATTAATTGTTAAAAAAAATGATTTACTTATGATTGAGCGTGTTCATAACTTAAAAAGTGACAGTAATTATAAGTACGCAGAGGCTATGCGTTTTATAATTGTTGATGATCATGAAACAAATAAATTTGGCATTAAAGGAAAAATATTATTCGAAATACTCAAAAAATTACGAGAAACTTTAGTTGAGTTAAAAATTACACATGTGTATCTTCAAAGTTCTGAAGAAGGAAAATCGATTTATGAAAGAATAGGATTTGAACAGATTGGCGATTTCAAAATGTATGAAGGTATTTCTAATGAATGTCCAATGCTTTTAGAAGTTAATAAAGCTAAATTTAATATTTATGAGGGGGCTAAATAATGAGTGTTTATAGTCAAGAAGTTGAAAAAATCAGAGAAATTATTGCAGAAATTTTAGAAGTGGAAGTTGATCAAGTAGAAATGGATACAGATTTGGTGGAAGAACTAGAGGCTGATTCAATGATGGCATTAGAAATTATGGCTACTATTGAAAAAGAATTAGATATAAAAATTCCAGAAAGTGAACTTCCAAATTTCGGAACATTAAATGAAATATTATCAGTATTAAATAGTTTAAAGGTTGCCAATCTATGATAAAAACTTTACCAATGTCTATAGAAGAAATCATGCAATTAATTCCACAGCGCTATCCAATGCTAATGTTAGATAAAGTTATCGAATTAAATGAAGAAAAAATTATTGCCATAAAAAATATTAGTGGAAATGACCCAATTTTTATTGGGCATTTCCCTAATTTTAAAATCTATCCTGGTGTCTTGTTAACAGAATCAATTGCACAAGCAAGTATCATTCTATTTAATCAATTTAAAAATAGTAATGATTCAGAAACTAATAAAACACCTGTCCTATATCATACAAATATAAAATTTAAAAAAGTTGTAGTTCCTGGTGATCAATTATTTATCCATGTAAACCTTCGTAAAAAGGTACTTGAATCAGCTATAGTCGATGGAACCATTTATGTAAATGATGAAATTGTAGCAAGCGGAAGTTTAACTTTTACAATAAAACAGATGTGAAAGGTGGAAAAAACTTGAAAAGAGTAGTAATCACTGGTCTAGGTGTAACTTCATCTATAGGTCAAAATATAAGTGACTTTTGGACAGCATGTAAAAATGGGGTATCAGGAATCACTGAAATAAAAAAAAATAATTTACAAGTTGCAGGTCCAAAATTTGGAGGACAAATTCATGATTTTGATCCTTCTAAGTATATTTTCATTAATAATGTTTCAGAAATTGGAAGAGGTTCACAATTATTAATTTCCAGTATGCGTCAAGCGTTAGAAAATTCAAAATTAAAAGAACAAGAATATGAATATGCAGACTTCTACATAGGTACAACTATGGGAGAAGTTACTGTTGAAATAAGCGATTTTAACATTTATCAAGGGAAATTAAGCTCTGATATATTATTAGAACAAAACCAATTAAAAAATATGCTTGTTTATGCTTCAAGAGAATTTAATTTAAAGGGGCAATCCTCTTTAATTACAAATGCTTGTGCTGCTGGGAATTATGCAAATATACAAGCATTTGAACAAATTAGAAGAAATAAAACAAAAGTGGCTATAGCAGCAGGAACAGATCCTTTTTCTACTGTTGCTTACTATGGATTTAATCGTTTAAAAGCTATATCACCAGATAAATGTCGACCTTTTGATAAAAACAGAAAAGGTATGTTAGTAGCAGAAGGCTCGGCATGTGTGATTTTAGAAGAATTAGAACATGCCTTAGCAAGGGGCGCAAAAATATATGCAGAAATTGTTGGTTATGGTGTTAGTTCTGATTCGTTTCATATAACATCGCCACATCCAGAATCATTAGGAATTATACGATCTACAAGAAATGCATTAAATTATGCAAAAATCACACCCGAAAAAATTGACTATATAAGCGCTCACGGAACTGGGACACCTGCGAATGATCGTGTGGAATCACATGCAATTAATAGTATTTTCGGAAACAAGAAGCCAACTAGTTCCATTAAATCTATGTTAGGGCATACAATGGGGGCTGCCAGTTCTATTGAAAGTGTAGTAAGTTGTTTAGCTATTGGAGAGAATATTGCTCCTCCTACTATAAATTTTGAAACACCGGATGAAGAATGTGAAATTGATTGTATTCCTAATATAGCAAGGGAATTTAATATGAATTATGTCATCAATAATTCATATGCTTTCGGAGGAACTAATGCAAGTGTAGTTTTCAAAAAATTCGAAAAGTAGAAGAGGTGAATGAATTGGATACTAAAATAGAAATCACTGGAATTGGATGTATATCACCATGGGGAGATATGCCAAAGACTTTTATTGAAAATATTAAAACTGGAACCGCACATTTAAATTTGTTAAAAGATTTTGAATTAAAAAAATATGTTAGCAAAAAAGGTCTTCGAACGCTTCCTAAATCGACCAAAATGGCTATTGCAGCGACTAAATTAGCGATTGAAGATTCAGGATATTCGTTAGATGAGAATTGGGACGAAGAAAGAATTGGCGTATTTGTAGGGAATTCAATGAGTTATTTAAATAATATTAATGATTTTCTTAAAAGTGTATATGTGGATGGTCCTGAATCTGTCAGTCCTCTTAAATTTCCGAATACAGTACTTAATAATATATCTGGATGGGTGTCGATTGTTTTTAATATTAAGGGAATTAATAGTACAGTGAACACCGGAAATACATCGGGAATTGATGCAATAATTCAAGCGAAAAGCTATATTGAAAACGGGATTATAGATAAAGCTATTGTAGTAGCTGTTGAAGATATTGAACAGGCTGTCTTGCATAATGAAGCTCCAAGTCTTGAAAATACAGATTATAAAATGACAGAAATGGCTGTTTCCATAGTCTTAGAAAAATCCTCAAAAAATAATAAATATGGAACGATAAAGGACACTTTGTCTTGGATTGAACATACCTACAAAGAAGGTATAATCAATCAAAAAGTTAGTCAAATCATTGAAAGTACAACTAGCATAAATAAAATAATATATGGTTCAGGCAACAAAAACGATTTAAATATTCAGAATTTTATAGAAAAAGAAAATTTAAGTATAAAAGTAGAAAATCCATTCACGTATGTTGGAACAACTTATGCGGTTTCAGGAATGATTAAATTATTAATTGGAATCTTTAGCCAAGGCCAATCACTTATAGTGGAAACAAATGAATATGGTAATAATTGCTGTTTATTAGTAGAGAACTAAGAGGAGGATTAGCATAATGGATAAAGTAGTTCTTATTACAGGCGGATCACAAGGAATAGGGGAAGCGATAGTAAAAAACTTCTCTTCTAGAGGCTGGATTGTATACTTCACATATAATAAAAGCAAAGTAAAGGCAATGAAAATCGAAGAAGAAAATAACAATGTTTATTCTTTTCAAGCAGATGTAAGTGACTATGAATTAGCAAAAAATATCATCAAGACCATATGTGAAAAACATGGAAAAATAGATTGTTTAATTAATAATGCTGGGATTACAAAGGATAAAACCATTAGTTTTATGGATCAAAAAAGTTGGAATTCAGTTATAGAAACAAATTTAAATGGAACATTTAACTATAGTAAATTTGCATTAAAAGAAATGTGTAAAAGAAAAAGTGGTGTAGTCATAAACATTTCATCTATTTCTGGTGTAATAGGAATTCCTGGTCAAACAAATTACTCTGCATCTAAAGCAGGAATTATTTCTCTTACTAGAACATTAGCTAAAGAAGTAGGGGCATATGGAGTAAGAGTGAATGTAATTAGCCCGGGATTTATTAATACTGAAATGACAGAAAACATAAATAAAGAAAAATTTTTGCCAAATATTACTTTAGGCCGTTTCGGAGAAACAAAAGATATAACAGGTGTTATCAGATTTCTTAGCTCAGATGAATCTTTATATATTACTGGTCAAAACCTAATAGTGGACGGAGGTTTATCTATATAATGGAAATAAAATTATATAGGAAATATAAAGATATTTATAAGGATGAAGCTGGATTTATTGAATCACACTTTTTAAATTCAAGTGAAATCTCTAAAAATTGGTTCTTATTTTTAGAAGAGACGCTGAATGATTATGAACCAATATATTTGGTTGGAAAAAAAAATGGTGAAATCTTATATTTTTCAACAGGTTATATTATTAGAAAATTAGATGTAGGAACTTTTATGTCGGGTTCTATGAAAAAAGCAATAGATTCGTTAAACAAAGTCCATTTAAATCCTTTAAAATTTAAAGTCGTTTTCATCACAAATCCGCTATCTTCATTTAAAGGAATACATGGAAAAAATGACTTATTCTTAGATGAATTCATTGTATCCTGTAGAAATGTAATTTACGACCAAATTAAATGTGATTCAGTGTTTGTAAGTAATGTTTATGACGAATTACTCAATCAAAAATTAAAGGAAAAAAACTTTGTCCGAATTCCATTTTACCCTAATACTGTATTGAACACAGAATATAATACATTCGATGACTATCTCCAAAGTTTAAAAAAGAAAAAAAGATGGGATGTAAGAAATAAACAAAAAATCCTACAAGAATATGGTGCTGAAATATATATATGTAATTGTGATGAAATCAAAGATTACTCAAAAATTTACCAACTATACAACAACACAGCGTTAAGAAATGATGCTGTTCCGAGCATAATCAATTATTCAGAAGAAAGTTTTAGTAATTGGATCAATATGAACGATTGCTATAGGTGGCTAATTATCGAATTTGAGGGAGAAATAATTGCTTTTGCTTTATTGGTAGAAGACAATGATCATCTAATTTTCAAACACGTAGGGATGGATTATAAACATTCTACTTCATGTTTTGCATATTTTAATCTATATTACGTTTCAATTGACTACGCCATAAATAATGGATTTAAAAAAATGTATTGTGGACCAACAACATATGATACAAAGAAAAGTATTGGTTGCCAATTAATTGATACAAATTCCTTCATTTCAATAAGAAATAAATTTATGGGTAAATTTGTCGTACGTGTGTTAACGAAAGTATTTAATTGAAAAAGGGTGAAATATTGAAAAAAATATTATATATCGTTTTCATATTTAATTTTCTGTTTAGCTTATTAACCTCTATACTACCGTTGTTAGTTTACGCTATATCTAATTCTGCAGCAACTTCGGGATATGTTTTAGGAACATTTATGGCTGCATTACTTATTGTTAGGTTTTTTTTACTGAAAGTTCATTTTAGTGAAGAATCATTATTGAAGGTAGGTTTAATACTATATTGTATGGGATTTGGACTATTAGTATTGGATGCAAATAGTCTATTTTTATATTATGTTGGCGCATCTTTTTTAGGCTTAGGGGTTGGGATTGTTTCTCCTGTGTTACTTACACTTATTGTTAATATAGGTGATAATAAAAAATTAAGTATTGGTCTTCATAATTCTTTTATGGGAATGGCGTCTGCTACCGCTCCATTTTTAGGATTATATTTATTTTATGGTATTGAAAATAAGATGTACCTATACCTATTTCTCTTTAGTGTAGCAATTACGACTGTACTAACAAGTTTCTTCATTAAAAAACAAGCAGTTCCAATTGAACTAGGTAGTAGATTAAAACATATAAATAAAAATGTATTTAGCTTAGATTATGTAATTAATTATATAGCTTTTCTATTAATTTCTCTCTGTTATGGGGCTGTTATTGCCTATCTGCCATTATTATTAGAAGGATTAAACTTGCGAATAGATATATTTTACTTATTTTTTTGGTTGGCATTTCTCTTATCTCAAGTGTATACGTTGACAATCACTTCTTATATTTCTGAAAAAATAGTAGTGCCGATTACTATATTATTAATAACAATTAGTACCTATTTAATAGGTGATACAAATAATTATGTATTATTAATAATAAATGCTGTTGTATTTGGTTCTTCTTATGGTGGACTAATGAATCTTTTTTACAACAGAATTGCAAAAGTAAAAGACAATATGGCTAAAACAGATGCTTTCTCTATTTTTGGTTTAATGTCCTATTTAGGAGTGTCTTTAGGTTCATTAATATTAAGTCCTATTGCAAGTGAATCTTTATCAAAGGTATTTTACTATGCATCGGCTTTTCCGATTTTCGCATTAATAATGAATATAGTTTTTTCATTATTTGCTAATAAGAGAGGTACTATAAATTATGAATTGGAAAAATGAAAAACGAACTATGAAACTGGCATAAATGTAGTTCGAAAATTTGATGCAACACTATAATACGTTGAAAAAATGGATTACAACTGACTAAAATAATTTTTTGGCAAAATCATCTAATACTGTTGATGATGATTTTGCCACTATTTTTTCAATAATAAAATCTTCTTGGGAATGCTAATTTAATAGATTTCGCCTCTATATTAATGCAACTATATCCAATAAATGTTCTTAATAAATTTAACTGAACAAAGGAGTAAAATATGAATAATAGTGATAATCAGTACGATATAATAGTTATTGGTTCTGGATTAGCTGGATTAACATCTGCCGCATTATTAACTCAATCAGGGTATAAGGTACTTGTTCTAGAACAACACTATTTTGTAGGTGGTTTAGCTCATACTTTTAAGAGGTCTAATTATATCTTTGATAGCGCTATTCATGTAATAGGCGGAGGGGAAGAAGGGGGAGAAATTTATAATTTATATAATAAATTAGGTTTGTTAGATCAAATTAAATTTACCCGAATTGATCCAATGATTACAGTAAAAATAGAAGATGAATTATTCTCAATTCCTGGAGAATTAGATAAATTCAAAAGTCTACTACAAACATTATTTCCAGTAGAACAAGCATCTATTAGAAACGTGATAGACGAAATAAAATATATAGGTAGTTTAAAAGGAAATTATAATACAGACGTGCTTAAAAGAATAATAGAATTAGAAAAAACATCATTTAAGGAATATTTAGATGAGCATTTTACACACCCTCATATCAAATTACTTCTAAGTTCATTAGTTTTATTTGCAGGAGTTTCTATTGACGAACTGTCAACTTTTAAAATGATAAATATAATGGCTAGTTACAACGGAGGAGCTTTCTATCCTAAAGGTAATTCACAACAATTAAGTAATGTATTGAAAAAATATATACTAGAGAGTGGATGTAAAGTCATAGTTAATAGAAAAGTTGAAAAAATATTGTTTAATGGTTCGGACGTAGAGGGTGTTGTTGATCATAGAGGAAATCATTATAAAGCTAAAACAATTATTTCAAATGCAGACATAAAAAATACTTTCACTCAAATGATGGATGAAAAACTGTTACCACAATCCTTTAAAAAACAATTGCGAAATCTAAAAAATTCCTATTCTGCAGTTGTATTGTACGGTGTGATAAAAAATAAGGATTGGAATCAAACGGATTTTTCTCATGAAACTGTTTATATATCCGAAAAAAACATAGAAAACTCTAGGGATTTTTGCTTTGATCCACTTAATAATGATAACGTTCCAGTGATTTCATTTTGCTGCCCATCAGTATCAGAGACAAGCTTAGCACCCAAAGGTTATTCTATAATAAATGTTATGTCTCTCTGTGATTCACATTACTTAGAAAAAATAAGAGATGAAAAAGGTAAAGAATTTATTGTAGATAAATATTTAAATATGTTGGAAAAGAAAATACCAGGTATTAAAGAAAGACTCCATTTTTATGAGTTTGCCACACCAAGAACTATTCATCGATTTACGCTTAATGATGGTGGTTCTATATATGGATGGATGAAAAACACTATTCGAATCGGAACAGACATGTTTGGACCAGAAACGCCAATTAAGGGATTGTATTTAACTGGTCACTGGTCTCAAAGCGCCCATGGTGTCTATGGTGTGATGCGTTCAGGTAGATTGACGGCTGAAAAAATTATGGAAATGTCGAATCAAGCTCTTTCTAATAGCCATTAAAGATTTATACTTACATTTCCGTACAGAAGTCTTTGTGACTAAATCTTTAAATAGTTGTACACGAACAAGATTGTTCAGACATTAATTGGCACGAAGACGTCCTTATTCAGAGGATAGCTTTGTGCTTTTTATTTATTCAGTTTTGGTGGCAAACAACTTGCAGAAACGGAGGAAAGAACAATGACAACACAACAAAATGATTTTTCAAAATGGTACATTGAGACAATCCAAAAGGCAGACTTAATGGATTATACACCGGTTCGTGGCTGTATCGCATTTAAACAAGACGACTATGAGGGGAATAAACTTTGGCGTTACTACGTATCTGGGACAATCAGTGGCATGGCATTAAACTCTGACGAGACAACATTGCTTGTCGGTACATACAATGGAATGCTACATATAATTGATTTGACTAGTACAGAGCCAAGTCCGTATGAGATTAGCACAAGTTCAATACGTGAATCGTACCGCTAGATCTTCTGGGATACTCAACAACCGCTGTACTGGTAGTTTTTATAGGCAAATTCGACGAAACTATAAGGTTCATTTTATCAACATCATATGTATTTGAAATGACGGATACTTATAATAGTTTGCGTTTGGTCTAAATTTCAGGTGTTAGTAAATGTAATTTATAAATGGCTAGAGGTGTCACGATGGAAACATCTAAATAGATTCCTTTAATTAACATCAAAGATGAAAAAAAGATTTGGGTAGGATTGTACAATGTAGATCTAAATGTTGAAGATAGCAAAGGTGATTACTACCAATACTTAATATCATCTATTTATGACAATGAAACTCACTTACAGCTAACGGTTCATTTTGGAGCTTTATAGATCAGAAAGGAACGTACGTTTGTTATCTGGTTTGAAGTATATTATAATTTTTTTAATATCTATTGAAGTGAAAGTATGTTTTACCCAATGGCAACACAACAATAGATTCTGATAAATATAGAGAAAAATTTGCAAAACGTTATTATCTGCCTTTTATGAAAGAATTGATAGACTTATCAGGATGTTCTTTAAAGGAAGCAAAAGAGTTGATTGATTTAGTGATTCATTAACCAAACATCACAAGAATACAAGATACTTGTTTAGCTGAATTACAAGATGATTGAGAGGGAGTGGGATTATGCCAAAAAAATTATTGAATATGTTAGAAAAATGGTATGAGGAAAGTCAACATGACAAAATTGTAGAAGCGATTGAACAATTGTCTAAGTCAGAGCGAGATTACGAAATAGTAGGTCATTATGGTCGTGCGCTTAATAATTTAGGGCGTTATCATGAAGCGTTGTCCCAGTTATGCACAGTTAAAAAACAGGGGCAACAAGATGCAGATTGGCATTGGCGTGTTGGCTATGCTTATTTCTATATCCAGGAATGGCAAGAAGCACTGGCTGCATTTGAAAAAGCGAAGGAATTACAGTTTGATACTAGAACTGAAGAGTATATAGTAGCATGTCGGAATATTATGAAAAAGTCAGCGGAAGCGCTAGATGATATCAAGCTTGTACCTTTTCATGAGCGTGATTTCAGTCAATTTTGGGAAAAAAGCGATTATGCGTATAAAAATTATGTAGAAGTGTCCCCCACTACTGAAATGATTGCTTCTATAGAAGAGGAACTTGGCTATAAATTGCCAGCAGATTATATTTGGTTTATGCAACAACAGAACGGCGGTATGCCAGTTAACACTTGTTTTCCAACGGCTATGCCGACTTCATGGGCAGAAAATCATGTGGCGATTACAGGAATTATGGGCATTGGTCGCGAAAAGGCTAATAGCTTGTGTGGCAGTTTGGGAAGCAGTTTTATGTTGGAAGAATGGGGCTACCCAAATATTGGCGTTGTCATAGCCGATTGCCCGTCGGCAGGTCATGATGTCATTATGCTTGATTATCGTGCATGTGGTGCAGATGGTGAACCTGCTGTTGTACATGTAGACCAAGAGGCTGATTACTATATTACTTTCCTTGCGCCGAACTTTGAGACTTTTATTGTCGGATTGGTGAATGAGGAAGTGTTCGATACATCAGAACAAGATAAACTTGACGATTTGGATATGGTGAAACATGTACCGTTCTCTCCTTTGTTACAGTCGTTATGTGAGAAAACTGGAGAGGGAAATCGGATGGAAGCAGTTATTCGAGGTATTTGTACGCAAATTGTAGAGGACAAAGGCTATTTTGCTTTACATGCAGACGAACTATCCATGCTGATGTATGATATCCAGTTTTGGTTGTACACTGGTGCTAATTCGAAGGTGACGCAAGCGCAATATTTAGCGGATTACAAGAATATCATTGCACTTGCACAAGGTTTCAGTACAGGAGGATATGCCCCAGACTTTGTTTCAAGTTGGTTAAATGAACGCATAGAGCAGGGGGAAATTGTAAGTCAAGAGGGGATATTAAGTTTTACAATGGATAAGTTAGCTAGTCTACATGCTCAAATGGTGAATGAAGAACTAAAACCGTTTAGATGGTTAGAACATGATAGTGGAAATATTTCGTTCCTATTAGAAGTAGGCATTTATAAACAGGAGTTGTTTGAAACACGGGCAGACGAAGGATTTCAAGGTAACGGCTACGATTGGTGCTCGCTTGCGGATGTGTATTTGCAAGAGAAGTTGCCAGAGCTAGAAGGCATTGTGCGTTTTGACCCAGAAGCAGATATGTTCTGTGCGTATGCCAGCGAAAAGGACGCATTGTTGCGATTCGCTGTTGGATTTAAACAAGCTTGTGAAAATGATCAAAAGATACATGATTTATTTTCTAGGGCGATATTGGATTAATAGAGGGGAAAAGAACTGGTTTTACTTGGAGATTATTGAGGGATAGTAGAGTTGAAGGAGGAGTTTTAGATGAAAGAAATCAATTATTTAAGGGGTATGTATCAAGATAGTTATTATCCTAAATTTTTAGTAGATAAAATTAAAGGTATATTGGAGCAAATTGTCTGCTATTTAGAGCAAGGTCCCCATTCATTAGAAGATATACAAGTAAAATTTGATGAAATTACACGTGCGATAAATGATTTAGAAGACGAATTCTTAGAACATGACAGTGAAATTGAAACTGTTGCACGAGATAGTATTGCATTAACTGTTATTGATATATTGGATGTATACAACGTGAAGCTTGATATTGAAGACGCATTAAGAGAACGTGAATGGTAGTGAGTTATGTTTAAATAACTGTTACGATGCTACCAAATACTCTATATTATAAAGGCTTTTTAAGAGGGGTTTTTTACTAATTAGAAACTCAAGATAAAGGGGAATGGCCTATGCAAGTTATTCGACCAACGTCACGCTGGCGCAATGCTAAAAGAGAAGAAGAGGAAGAATTTACTGCTGGATTGATTGAGAAAGATGACTGTATTTACGCGGAATTGTTTCCAGATAGTTTTATTCATCAGACGGAAATGGTGCTAGAGCAGTATGCAGCATCCATTGCGAAACTGCCAAATCAGCCAGATAGCTATCCTGCAATTATGAAATCTATTGAAACGGCGGTACTTGCCCTAAATGAGATTAATGAGGTAGGTGGAGGCGGATTAATTGAAACTGAAGAACGAGAGGAGCTTTGCGACTATTTTGACCAAGTGCTGATTCATTGTGGATTTGATATTGATGACCTTACTAAAAGTCAGAATCTTGGACGTTATGAGTTAACAGATGATTGGCGTGAGTGGTAATTAGAGGGAGGTGTTCGTTTCGCTTGAATTGACGAGTGCGGTATGGCGAAATCTGACAGGACCATATGGCTCTGGAGAAAATGTGCCAGCGTTATTACAGCGATTGAAGCAAGCATACGACCAAGAAACAGTTGACGCGCTTTTTGAAGACTATTTGTTTCATCAAAATACCATTTATACAGTTACCTATGCGGCTGTTCCTTATTTGATGCAGATAGCTTGTTCAACGAACTATCCCGAAGTGCAACATCATTAATAGTTTTAAATTAAACAAAAAGGAGTAGCATTCGCTACTCCTTTTCTCTTTATTCTACTTAGTCAGATTCCTCAATTTTCAACGCTCGTTCGTTATACTTCCCAAATTTTTCTCGCAACGTGCTTTCATATTATGCCAACAAGTAAACGAAAAAAGAGTTGATTAATCTCTAACCACAATACTTACATTCACTTAAACCCTCTTAGACTCCCTCTTTTATATTTCCGCATCTATTACTATTCTTTTAATTTGATTTTTTCCTCTGCAATATCATCTGGTATAGATATTCTTTTCAGTGGTAAGGTACCTGCAAGTTGATACATTTTTTCTTCATTCCCAGACCACCATCTTGTTTTAATCGCACCAGGAGATAAACAATTTACTCTAATATTAGGTGCTAATGCGATAGCGAATGATCTAGTCATTGTGTGAATGGCTGATTTTGTTGCTGCATAGGGGATAGATGAGCCTATTTAAGTCATTCCCGCTACGCTACCCATATTTACAATCACACCTGAATGTTGCTTCTTCATATAAGGAACAACTGCTTTTACACAATGAGACATTCCTTTCATATTTACGCTGATAAAGGAATCCTATACGGTGGGGGGAATTGCGTCTTTTTTATTATAAAATAATTGTTCATCCAAAAATAAAGTTCACAAATTGATCCACATAAACTCCTGTATATCTCTAGATAAACTCCGCAGTATCTCCATATAAACTACAGGTCACCCATATATAGTATAGCTATCAAGGAGGTAATAAAAATGAATTTTATCAAACGAGCATTTTTAAGTGTTAAAGCAAGGAAGGGAAAATCGCTAATATTATTCACTGTATTTCTAGTAGTTTCCAATTTAGTATTAGCGGGTTTCGCTATTCAAAATGTCTCACAAAAGGCGAATGATCACGCTAGACAAACATTAGGTGTAGACGTAAGTCTTAGAATCGATGAAGAGAAGCTTATGGAAAATGTGGCGAAACAGCGAGAAGAGAATCCGAATGGAAAAATAAAGCATCCGGAACTTTTGGTAGAAGAAGCAGACCAATTAGCTAAATCACCTTATGTAATAGACTACAACTATCTTAAAAGTGAAATGCTTGTAGCAGATGATTTTGCACCTATTAATAGTGAAAAAGATGATGAAGGAGTAGTTGGAACAGTAGGTGGTAGTAACTCTGGAAATATGAAAATGCCTAATACATTTATCCAAGGTGTAAGAAGTTCTGATTTAATGCAAGATTTTACAGATGGAACGAATGAAATTATTGACGGTCGTCCAGTTACATCAGAGGATGCGAATAAGAAAGTAGCTCTGATTGAAAAACGGTTAGCTGAACAAAACGAGCTTCAAGTTGGTGATAAGTTAAAGATTAAATCAACTGATGAAACATCGGATGTTGAGTTAGAAATAATAGGGATATACAAAAACTCTGGAATAACTGACTTTGAGGAAAATTTACCAGCTATGATGCACCCATCTAACAAAGTATACACTACTTATGATTCGACGAAAGAAATGGATGAAGAAAATGATAAAAAGGATGTATCTATTAACGAAGCAATTTACTACTTAAATGATCCAGAAAATATTGAGGATTTTAAAGCAGACGCAAAGAAAACAAATATTGATTTCGATCTATTTAAGTTAGATGCGCATGATGCTTTATATCAAAAAATGGTAGGCCCTATCGAGAATATTGCCGCTACTTCCAAAATGATTGTCTATTTAGTATCCATTGCAGGATCCATTATATTAGGTCTTATTATTATGTTGACCATAAAAGAGCGACGTAAGGAATTAGGTATTCTATTGGCTATCGGTGAAAAAAAGAGGAAATTAATAGGACAATTGTTAGTAGAAGTATTATGTATAGCTGTTCTAGCATTTGGCATTTCTATCATTACAGGTAAATCAGTGTCTCAAAAAATGGGAGACAGTTTATTACAGCAAGAAGTTATTGCTGCTGAAGATCAACAACAAGAATCAAATACTTTAGGATTCTCGTTTGGAAGTATGAATAAACAAGATAAGGATGTGGAACCTATCGACAATATTGATGTAAGTATATCATCACAAGATGTGCTGAATTTAGGTGGCCTAGGGCTATTAATTGCGATTTTATCAACGCTTATACCAGCATTATCAATTCTTCGCTTAAATCCAAAAGAAATTCTATTAAAAGATGAGTAGGAGGAGTCATATGGACATCATATTACAATTTAAAAATTTAAATTACTATTATCAAAGTAATAATGGGAAGAATACTTTATTAGAGAATGTCAACTTTACCTTTGAAACAGGGTGTTTCTATAGTATTTTAGGTCCTTCAGGTTCAGGAAAAACTACGGCACTTAGTCTGGCAAGTGGATTAGACAATCCTAAAGAAGGACATGTGCTCTACAAAGGAAAAGATATACGGAAAATTGGTTTAGATAAATATAGAAATAAATATGTTTCGATAATTTTTCAATCTTATAATCTTATTACGTATATGACGGCTCTTCAAAATGTCGTCACGGCAATGGAAATTACAGGAGTTAAAATAAATGATAAAAAGAGAAGAGCTCTTGAGTTATTAGAAATGGTTGGCTTGTCGGAAATCGAAGCAAAAAGAAAAGTTTTACAGCTAAGTGGCGGTCAACAACAGCGTGTAGCCATAGCTCGTGCATTATCTTGTGAAGTAGATTTATTAATTGCGGATGAACCGACTGGTAATCTAGATGAGAAAACTTCAGATGAAATTGTCGAATTGTTCAAAGAACTTGCTCATAAAGAAAATAAATGTATCATCGTTGTTACGCATTCTCAGGAAGTCGCTAAGCAGTCTGATAGGGTAGTTTATCTTGAACAACGAAATTTGGTTTGTAAAAATTTGAAGAAGAAACGGGAATAAAATTTTATCGAAACTCTTTTATAAAAATGTAAAATTGGAGTGAAAAAGATGTGGACGAAAATAGCAGCATCCATTGGCTTAGTATCTATCGGAATAGCAATTGGTTTATTTGCGAATTTGATTAATTTAGGTGGAAACCTGGATCAAAGTGAAACCAATATGGACCAAGATAATAATACGTATTCAGAAGAAAAGATTCCCGACCAGCGGCAGCGGGAATCTCCAAATCCAAGAGGAGAAATGACGCCAGAGCAGTGGGAGGAATTCACATCAAATCCAGGTGAACGGACACCAGAACAGTGGGATCCTTACTCATCTAATTCAGAAGAAGATATGATACAAGGTTCTACATCTCCTAATTGAAATTCTTTCATGCATTAAATAAATTTTATGATACTATAGCTCGACAGATTTACAACCAGGCGTAAATAATCGGTTATGAATAGCATATGTTCCCCCTAGGATAAACAGGCGAAAATTAAAACATGTTTATCTTAGGGGGAACTTTGTATCTTTATCAATATTTTATGTAAAAATCTATCAGTAGACATTTGTAAAATCGAAAATATAACAAATAAAGCTTTAAACGGGGTACCGTCAGGAAAATGCGGATTTACAACGTTAAGGAATTTTCAATACTAAAAAGCCCAACTTCACCGTTAATTAATAGAGAAATTGGGCTTTTTCATTACTCCATAAGCATTTTTAAGTTATATTCAAAAACCATGCTTTGACATTGTCTAAAGCATGGTAATTATTTAAACTAATATAAATCTGCTAAGTTGCTTTTTTTAGCTCATCTATTTATTGAATCCATTAACTGGAAGAAGTATTCAGGTTTATGAGTCTTATTTAGGTTATACCATGAATGTAATGCATCTGGTGTAAATACATCTATTTTTTTCAGTACCTCCATTGCAAATTCCAGAGGAGCTATTCCTGATGCAGTAACTAAATTCGCATCAGATACCGCAGATCCCAACTCATAGAACTTTTCTCCTTTATAGTTAGGACATACCATTTTAGTATATTCTAAGTTATTACTTGTATGCTTTCTAGTATCTAAGTATCCCATATTCGCGAGGGCATCAGTTGCACCACAAATTGCAGCAACAATAGTGCCAATCTTTAAAGCTTGGCCAATTCTTTCCAAGATAGGTTGATGAATTTCTTCACTCCAAGTAGTCCCTCCTGGTAAAATTAAAAGATCTTTACTCTCAAGAGTACATTCATCAAGGGAAATATCTGGTTTTATGCTCAGTCCTCCCATAGTAGTAATCATTTCTTTATTAGCTCCTACTGTAATTACTTTTAAAGGTGCTAAATCTTTTTTGAAATATCTTCCTGAGTTTAGTTCAGCAATTAAATATCCATATTCCCAGTCCGACATTGTATTAAATACATATAGAAAAACTTTTTTTGTTTGCATCCAATAACACTCCAATCACAATTGATATAGCAATTATAATATAACTTCCCTGACAGTTAACGTCAGGGAAGTTATCATACTTGATGAAATTTTATTAATTCCGACAGAACTTCAATAAGTCTTTTCTTAAGACTTATTGGCTCAATAACTTTAATAGATTTATTGTACGGTAAAAGTAAATAAGGTACATATGTATGTATCATATCTTTTTCAAGAAGAAAAACTGCTTGATTTGAAGTCCGTTCTTGTAAATAATGTCCTAAAAACCAATGTTGGCAAATATCAGCCAATACACTTTTATCCCCATTAATAACCAAAGAAATAATCCCTTCCTTATCTTCTATAGTTGGAAGAAGATTTTTTATAAAAAAGTCACGTGCTGAAAAATTTTCTGGTCGGTTAAACTTATTTTCGGTTAGCATTAGACTTTCAATTCGATCTACTCTAAAACTACGGATATCATTCCTAAGATGACAAAATCCAATCACATACCACTTATTATTCCAATAGATAATTCTGTACGGATCGACCAATCTATAATTTAATTGCTTTTCGCCACTTTTATGGTAAAGAATTTTTACTGAGTACCCGTCAGCTACGGCCTGCTCCAACTCCTTCAAAAAAGGTTCCATAGAGGGTGAACTTAATCGACTTATTACTTCAAGACTAGTTAAATGTTGGTTTATTTTTGTTTCCTGCTCTTGATTTGAATATTTACTTAGCTTTGAAATAGCCCTATTTAGTGCTTCACCACCATAATATCCAGCTTCTTCTGCAAAAACAGCAGCATGATAAAGTGAAGTTTGCTCCTCAAAATCAAAAAATAGAGGAGCCTCAATAAAATTGTTCAATAAAGTGTATCCACCGTTATGTCCTGGTTCTGAAATTATAGGTACGCCACTTGTTGAAATTGTATCAATATAACGATACACAGTCCTTATATTCATCTCTAACTTTTCTGAAATTTGTTTTGCAGTAATTTTTTCACCTGAACGAAGCATCCATAGAATTGCTAACATATTGTCAATTTTAGGCATATAATTCCACCTCTATATGAATTTTATTTTCTATTATATATTTCCGATTTTTGGTATAACTCATCAACTGTTCCTTTCCGATAGCTTTCTATATAATGAGGCCCTAGACACATTTGTAATTTCACAAATTTGATTTACAGTCATATCTCCCTCTTTATAAAGCTTTACTGCATAATTCATTCCTGCATGATTTTTATGGTACTTCTTTAACCGACCTTTAAACTTTCCTTCTTTCTTAGCCAGTTCAATCCCTTCACGCTGCCGCATACGGATAAGATCACGTTCTAATTGGTTTACACCCGCCATAACCGTAATTAAGAATTGGCTGTAGGG
This sequence comes from Lysinibacillus sp. NPDC059133, assembly GCF_042755925.1. Classification (NCBI taxonomy): domain Bacteria; kingdom Bacillati; phylum Bacillota; class Bacilli; order Caryophanales; family Bacillaceae; genus Lysinibacillus; species Lysinibacillus sp. NPDC059133. Next base: position 54,707 of record NZ_JBHZDH010000026.1, read on the forward strand.
ATTATCTTCTGATAAATCTAGCCATGTATCTTTTAAGGATTTTAAATTTGCCTTTTTACTCCGTATGTTATCGATTAATTCAAATAAATCTTGTGTACTACGAGTAATCCGAGTTAAGTCCGTAACATAAATGATGTCACCTTCTTGTATATCCTCTAACATTTTTTGAAGTTGCTCACGATCTTTTGTTGCTCCGGAAACTTTTTCTTCAAAAATAATATCCATTCCGATTTCGTTCAGTTGCTGAAATTGCCTTGAAGGATTCTGGCTAGTTGAACTGACACGTATATAACCGATTTTTCGCAAAATATCACCTCATTTTTGAGACAAGTCTTATGAGACGCTCTTAACTATGATTTTATCAGTCTCCTACACTTGTATCAATAGAGTACATTCTGGCTGTTTTAACAGAACTAAGGGAACATGTTCGTGCTGGTGATGTATCCATTGTGGGCAGTAGACAATATAGAGATTTTGAGGAATATTTGTTTTCGGAAGATACATGGAATCAAACGAAAGAGAATACGAGGTTATCAGTGAGTTTATCATACGAAGACTATTTGTCAGAGAGAACCAGCAGCCTTAACGAAAGACTAAAGTGGTTGTCTGCCAATTTTAATAAATTAGATGGGGTTTCTCTTAAAAAAGGAAAACTGTCAATTTCACGCTTAGAAAAGAATGCTCCAGAAGAAGCAAAGAAATTTAGTGCAAGTCTTTATCAAATGCTACCAAGAATAAAATTAACTGATTTACTTATGGATGTTGCATATATAACAGGATTTCATGAGCAATTTACTCATGCTTCCAATAATCGAAAACCAGATAAAGAAGAAACAATTATTATCATGGCTGCAATTTTAGGAATGGGAATGAATATTGGATTGAGTAAGATGGGACCAGGACTTACATATAAGCAACTAGCCAATGTGTCTCAATGGCGCATGTATGAAGACGCAATGAATAAAGCCCAAGCCTTATTAGTAAATTTTCATCACAAATTACAATTGTCTTCCTATTGGGGAGACGGTACAACTTCTTCGTCAGACGGAATGAGAATGCAGCTAGGTGTTTCATCACTACATGCAGATGCAAACCCACATTACGGAACTGGAAAAGGAGCCACCATCTATCGATTTACGAGTGATCAATTCTCTTCTTACTACACAAAAATTATTCATACTAATTCAAGGGATGCAATTCATGTTTTGGATGGTTTATTACACCATGAGACAGATCTAAATATTGAGGAACATTATACAGGCACAGCTGGTTACACAGACCAAATTTTCGGATTAACTCATTTATTAGGATTTAAATTTGCTCCAAGGATAAGAGATCTATCGGACTCAAAATTATTTACAATAGATAAAGCAAGTGAGTATCCAAAACTAAAAGCTATTTTACGTGGACAAATAAATACAAAGGTCATTGAAGAAAATTATGAAGATGTTTTGCGGTTTGCCCATTCAATAAGAGAAGGAACAGTCTCAGCATCCCTTATTATGGAGAAATTAGGTTCTTATTCAAGACAAAACAGCTTAGCTGGCAAGAGCTATTTTCTTTGGAAAACAAGGAGAGCATAGGGGAACGAACCATACAGCATCAATTGCAAAGAGCCAGTGCTTTAAACATAATGAAATGCCATCAGTATTTGGAATACCTTACATCTAACAAAAGCAGTTGAATATCAAAAAGGTCAGATAGTTTTAATGAAGAATTATTGCACCATATGTCGCCTCTAGGTTGGGAACATATTAATTTACTTGGAGAATACAATTTTAATCCAGAAAAAATAATCTCGTTAGATTCTTTAAGACCATTGAAATTTTCTTAACGTTGTTAAAAATGGGCTTAGCGTTGTAAATCCGCATTTTCCTGACGGTACCCCTAAACGACAAAATAAGAATCCATCTTTTTCTAAATGGATTCTTATTATTATCATATTAAAAAATACTTTTAAGATATTTTAATCATGATCATATTAACAAGTAAAGAAGATCTCCTCTGCTCCTAAAGCTTTAAGCGATACGTATGTCAAACACGAACACATTAATAACATAAATACGACCAAAAATAACCATGGACGTAGATTGATTTTATTCATAAAAACTTCTCCTTAATTGAATACGTTGAAAGATAACTGCTGAATAGAAAGATAAATATTGATTCTGAACACTCCATTTGAAGTGCATATATAAAGGAGATTAAAATCAATTTTCTTCCTAACAATTAATGTACATGACCAATCTGGTATCTGTGTGGAGATGTTGAGGAGTTTATGTAGAGAAGTTGAAGCCAAAAGCTTTCTTTTCAGTCGATTGCGCGCTCAATGCGGTTATCAAAACAACGTCGCAAAGACCCCCATCTTCGCAAATGAGATTATCGAGTAATGATATATATTTTGTTAACTATTTAAGGAAATGATAAAAGTTAGCGTCAGCAGCATTTATCGATTCCATGTCAGTATGAATATTTGTTTTATGAATAAGAGGATAGTAGAGGTTTTAAAGGGAACATGAGGTATCTTCACATAAACTACAGATTGAAAGGTTATAATGTGCTTCGAGGGGGATATATCGATGAACTATCATGTTCTTGTAGTAGAAGACGATTTAGAAATTCAAGAATTAGTTAAACAGTTTTTGATGACACAACATTATACAATAGAGGTTGCTTCAGATGGGTTAGAGGGAATGAAACGTTTTAATACACAATCCTTTGATTTAATTCTTCTTGATGTAATGATGCCAAACCTTAATGGATTTGAAGTTGCCAAAATGATCCGTAGTCAGTCAAACATACCCATTATTATGTTGACGGCTTTAGAAGAAGAACAAGATCAAATGAAAGGCTTTGATATAGGGATTGATGATTATATAACAAAACCCTTTTCATTTCATGTGTTGATCAGACGAGTACAAGCGGTTCTAAGAAGAAGTTGTTATAAAAATAGAGATAATCATTTAAATTTTAATGAACTGAATGTCGATTGCGACGGATATAAAGCTTATGTTAATGAAGCTGAAATACCGTTAACAACTAAAGAATTCGAAATTTTACAACTACTACTTCATAATGAAAAGAAAGTGCTTACTAGAGAAATAATTGTAGAAAAAATTTGGGGATATGATTATACAGGAGAAACACGGATGATTGATACACATATAAAAAATCTAAGAAAAAAATTAAATATACCCTATATTAAAACAGTAAAGGGTATTGGATACAAAATCGATGAATAGGATTGTCAACATCATGAAGATGAAACGAATAACCTATAAGCTCTTTATGATCACATCTCTCATATTGTTATCTTTTGCAGTCTTGATTTATTTAACTTTATACTTCTTCCTTCCAACATTTTATGAACAATATAAAACCAATCAACTCCAATCTGGAATAGAGGAAATAATTGGTGAATCTAAAAATTTAGCATTAAAAAATGCGATACCACTTTTGGATGAGTACACCAAAGAAAACAATGCCATCATTTACTTACAAACCAAAGAAGGAACTATTATATATTCGCCTTCTTTTTTTATTCAGGGGAATACGCAACCACCAATACTTACTGCAAAAACAGCACCAATACAGAATGCAGAAAACCTTAATAATGCATTTAATGTTACTTTGCCCATTCAATTCCTCGATGAAAATAATTTAATGGTTACTGTATTCGCGACATTTCAACCTATTGATGAAGCGTCGCAGGTCTTAGTACGTTTTCTACCTTTTATAAGTATCATTGTAATGGTTATTGGATTGGGAAGTGCCTATTTATATTCAAGGTTCATTACAAAACCTCTCATCTATATTAATGAGGGTGCGCAAAAGATGGCAAACTTGGATTTTTCCGAAAACATCGTAGTTCGTTCAAATGATGAATTAGAGGAACTATCCAATAGCTTGAATGAGATGTCGAATAACTTGCAACAAACTATGCTCGATTTACAAAAAGCAAATGAGCAATTAAAAGATGATATTGAAAGAGAGAGAAAAATCGAAACAAAACGCCGAGAATTTTTCGCAACAGTTGCACATGAATTAAAAACTCCGCTTACTGTTATGAAAGGATATTTAGAAGGGATGATTTATAATATCGGCCCTTATCAAAATCGTGACCTCTACTTAGAAAAAAACCACAAAATTATCGAAGGAATGGAACAATTAGTTCGAGAGATTTTGAGCATGTCTAAACTAGAACAAGATACCTTAAAACTACAATTGGAAGAGGTCAACCTTTTAGAATTATTAGATTCAATAACGAAAGATCTCGGTTTTTTTGCTTCTCAAAAAGACATTCGAATTATAAAACAAATTTCTCCTAACATGAATGTACGCACAGATCGTGATTTATTAGAAAAAGCTTTCAAAAACATCATTCATAATGCAATTACGTATTCACCACACGGAGAAACGGTACTTATAGAGGTGACTGAGCTTCCAAAAGAAAATCAGATTCAAATACAAGTGATGAATACAGGAGTCATAATTAAAGAAGAGGAAATACAACAATTATTTGAGCCATTTTATAGAATCGAAAAATCGAGAAATAGAAATACTGGTGGCAGCGGACTAGGTCTTTATATTGTAAAACAAATATTTGAATCTCTTTCTATTACCTATTTAATGAATAATACCCAAAATGGTGTTCAATTTTTAGCTACTATTCCTAAAGGGAGATGGTAGTTAGCAATTTAAAAAAATTCTATTCCACATAAAAATATCAGTCAAAAGAGTGTCAAATTGTAAAGGTTGACACTCTTTTTTTATTGTTGTGGAATGTTTTCTATATAATTGATAAATAAAAGAATAAAAAGAATGCCATTGTCTCAAAATAAAAATTGACTGGACACTAAATGGTGTCATATAATTAAGACACCATTTAGTGTCCAATTCATAAGGGAGAGGGGATTTTGAGCGAGAAAAATCTAGAGCGTGATGTTTATGCTGCGATTGCTGACCCAACAAGACGTCAATTAATACGTTTACTAGCAGACGTAGAAGAATTACCTCTTCACGAATTAACGTCTCAATTTCAAATGGGTCGCACAGCAGTTTCTAAGCATTTGGCTATCCTTAAAAATGCTGATCTCGTAATTGCTCGAAGGGTTGGTAGAGAAACGAGGTATCGGTTGAATGCCGGTCCGTTGAAGGAAATTCAAGATTGGGTATCGTATTACGAAGGATTCTGGAAAGAAAGAATGGCTATATTAAATCTTTTATTGGAGGAAGAAAAATGAAAGCAGATGTATCTTTAGATTATCAATTTACAAGTTCAATTGAGAAAGTTTGGAACGCATTAACGGATTCAGACACTCTTGCAAAATGGATATGGAAAAATGACTTTAAACCAATCGTAGGACATAAATTCCAATTCCGAGCTGAGCCAAATGAATGGTGGGATGGAGTTGTCAATTGCGAGGTACTTATAGTGGAAGAACCTCATACAATATCTTACACTTGGGCAAGTGCCGGAGAAACTACTACTGTGACATGGACGTTGACAGAAGGCTCAGATGGAACTACACATTTACATCTTGATCAAAGCGGATTCAGTGAAGCAACGAAAGCTCGCCAAGGAGCAATAGAAGGCGCTAAATACGCTTGGATTAACAATGGTAATCAGCTCGAAAAAGTGTTAGCTGAGCTGTAAAAATGATTTCTTCATTTTCTAAGTTACCTACTTTTCAATATTAACTTTTTTAGCAGGTAACAAAGAATTCATATTAATCGTTGGACGCTTTTCGGAACACGAAAAGCGTCCTTTTTTTAACTTCTTTCAGCAAAGGCTGAAAGAAGTTAAAGCCTCCGGCGGATGTCACGGAATCGGAAAGGAGTAC
>NZ_JBHZDH010000027.1:0-46294 GCF_042755925.1 Lysinibacillus sp. NPDC059133
CTACGCTTTCGCACAGAATGAAACCCTTTTGCTGCCGCTTCGCTTTCGCGCAAAAAAAATCTGTTGGCCCGAGACCCTGGAGCGCAGCGGATGTTTTCTGTGCGAAAGCGTAGCGACCGCAACAATTGTTTTATCTGTGAGAAAGCGAAGCATCAGCAACAAATGTTTTATCTGTGCGAAAGCGAAGCGTCAGCAACAACAACAAAGCGCCCAGTCGGAACGGAAATCAACCACACGTTATGGTGGTGAGTCAAAATTTATAAAATATACTCCAAATTAGAAAGCATTAAGTGGCAATTTTTCTCATATAGCGTTGAATTTCTTTTGAATCAAGTAAGTCGTTTTGCGCTTACCTTTTGGATATGCTACGATGCATAAGGAAATGTGTAATGTATTGATACGCAGGAGGGTTTTTACGGATGTCGAATGTTGATTTATTGAAAATAGAAGAAGCAGTAAAAATGATATTAGAAGCGGTAGGCGAAGATGTAAATCGTGAAGGTTTACTCGATACACCAAAACGTGTAGCAAAAATGTACGCAGAAATGTTTAGTGGCTTACATGAAGACGCAAAAGATTATTTTAAAACAGTGTTTCATGAAGACCATGAGGAATTAGTGCTTGTAAAGGACATTCCGTTTTATTCGATGTGTGAGCATCATCTAGTGCCTTTTTACGGAAAAGCTCATGTCGCATACATACCAAACGATGGCATTGTTGCTGGACTAAGTAAATTAGGACGTGCAGTAGAAGCAATTGCTCGTCGTCCGCAATTACAAGAACGTATTACTTCTTCAGTGGCAGAGACAATTATGGAAATGCTCTCTCCGAAAGGTGTTTATGTAGTGATTGAGGCGGAGCATATGTGTATGACTATGCGAGGGCTTAAGAAGCCAGGATCTAAAACTGTGACATCGGTTGCACGTGGTATTTACGAAGAAGATGAAGTAAAACGTAGAGAAGTTTTATCATTTATTCAAATGTCTTAAATTGCATGTCTAATTATGTTATGATGGACTAAGAATTTGTCGGATTTAAGGAGTGTACAGACAATGGCACAAGATTATATTGTTATTCAAGCAGAGGAAGATGGAGTGCATGTAATTGGTTTAACACGAGGTACAGATACAAAGTTCCATCATTCTGAAAAATTAGATGCAGGCGAAGTGATGATTGCTCAATTTACCGAACATACATCTGCCATGAAAATTCGTGGGAAAGCACAGATTCATACAGCTCATGGTGTTATAAATAGCGAAGCGAAAAAGTAATAAAGAGCAATTACATTCAGAGGTGCTTTAAGAATAGTTTAGTGATGACACATATAAATCGATTAAATGTGTAAAACTGTTTTTTAACTACTTTCAACGGATGTCCCCGCTGAAATAGAGGAACTCAGTCTAAGAACGCCACGTCCTGTGGCAATTTAACTGTGCGAAAGCGAAGCGACAGCAACTACAACTACAACTACAACTACAACAATACACGACTGAGCGACCAACATCACGTTGGCCCAAAGCCTCCGGACGCAATTATGCCGAGACATAATTGATTGGGGAAGCTCTACTGCATATCATGTTGAATAAAGCAAAAATTTTTTATTCCGAATCGTCGCGTGTGCTATAATGACTCAGTAAGCAAGCGTTAGATCCATGAAGTGGCTAACGTATTTGAAAGTGAAATGGAGTAAGGTCTATGAATGCAACATACATTCAAAATTCAATTGCACAATTAAAAACAGAGATTTTCATGGATGTTCGTCATAGAACTTTGCAAAAATACACAGGGGTGCCTGTGCTCGATGAAAATCAATTATTTTACTTGTTAGTTCCCTTTTTGAATGGTGAGGAGTGGCAGCGAGAGGAAAGAGAAGCTGCAATCACTGTTGGAATTGTGTACGCAGCTTTAGCGGCGCACGATCATATAAAAGAATTAGATGCCACATCAAAAGAACAGCAGCTAACCGTTTTAGCTGGAGACTTTTATAGTGGCCGTTATTATGAGATTTTAGCGATGTCGGGAAATGTCGCATTGATTAGAAGTTTGTCGCAAGGGATTGTGGAACGTTGTGAACACCAAATTAAAGTTTATGAGGCTGAAAAACGATCAGTCGAACAATGGTATGCCTCAATAAGTAACATTGAATCGGGATTAATCTCAAAATTTTTTGAGCTCTATTCGTTTGGTAACTATATTTCAATTGTGGAGAAGAGCTTATTAATCTTGCGTTTAGAAAGAGAATGGGCGACATATCAACGTGGTCAAGTAACTTTAATGAGTAAGGTTCTTGAAGAAAGTGCGAGATCTGCTGGAGCGACATATGGCAACGTCATACAGGACAAAATTGTGCAATTAAAAACAGAGCTGTTACAGGTGATAGAAGATGCATCGTTTTTACAAGGTGATGTGAAACAAGCTCTACAAGCACGTGTAGAGGCATCCATTGCTTCTACTAATGGATAAGAGAGGTTTTTCAAAATGGCTAAAACGAAAGAAGAACACGTGCACGAAGTATTTGAAAGTATTTCGGAAAACTATGACAAAATGAATGGTGTTATTAGTTTCCAAATGCATGTTGGCTGGCGCAATGATACGATGAAGCACATGGCAGTAAAACCTGGAGCGAAGGCACTAGATGTTTGCTGTGGTACGGCAGATTGGACAATTGCATTAGCCGAGGCAGTTGGTGAAGGCGGAGAAGTAAAAGGGCTAGACTTCAGTAAAAACATGCTGAAGGTTGGCGAGGAAAAGGTAAAGCCATACCCACAAATTGAACTAATACATGGAAATGCTATGGAGTTACCTTTCCCAGACAATACTTTTGATTATGCAACAATTGGTTTTGGGCTTCGCAATGTACCAGATTATTTACAAGTTTTAAAGGAAATGAATCGTGTTGTAAAACCTGGGGGAGTGGTTGTTTGTTTAGAAACATCTCAATCTGAAATTCCCGGGTATCGACAACTATTCCGTTTCTATTTTAAATATATAATGCCGGTATTTGGTAAAATATTTGCGAAAAGCTTTAAAGAATATTCTTGGTTACAGGAATCAGCAAATGATTTCCCAGGTATGAAAAAGTTAGCGGCAATGTTTGAACAGGCAGGTTTAGAAAAAGTAACGTACAAAGCATACAGTGGCGGTGCTGCGGCAATGCATATGGGCTTTAAAAAGGTACGTTAACGGGGGAAGGTTTTCACAAGTGGAAAAGATGAAGTTAAAACTACTCTATTCCGATTTGAAATCAGATATCGATATCATTGAAAAAGAATTAGAAAAAGCAGTGTACTCTTCTTCAGGTTTGATCAATGATGCTTCTCTCCATTTATTGCAAGCTGGTGGCAAACGGATACGACCAATTTTTGTGTTGCTTGGCGCGAAATTTGGCGACTATGATATCGAAAAGATGAAGGATGTAGCCGTGCCAGTAGAGCTTATTCATATGGCATCACTTGTGCATGATGATGTAATTGATGATTCCAATATGCGAAGAGGACGCCCGACTGTCAAATCACAATGGAATAATAGAGTTGCAATGTACACGGGCGATTTTATTTTTGCACGTGCACTTGAATATATTACAAAGCTTGAAGACCCATTAGTTCATCAAATTTTAGCACGTACAATGGTGGAAATTTGTAACGGTGAAGTCATTCAAATCGAAGATAAATTTAGACTAGATCAAGGATTAAAGGATTATTTTAGACGAATCAAACGAAAGACGGCATTACTGATTTCTTCTAGTTGTGAACTTGGTGCAGTAGCAGCAGGTGTTGATCCCAAAACAGTGAGACATTTGAAACGCTTCGGCTATTTTGTAGGCATGAGCTTCCAAATTATCGATGATGTTTTAGACATAATGGCAACAGATAAAGAATTAGGAAAGCCAGCAGGTAGTGATTTATTGCAGGGCAATATTACATTACCGATTCTTCTGTTAAAAGATGATCCTGAGATGCAACCTTACTTGGCAAAAGTATTTGCAGGTACGTTGACAGAAGTAGAACGTCAAAATATGCTGCAGTATGTGCGTAAATCTGACGCGATTGAGCAAGCTAATAAAATGAGTGATAAATATTTGAAAAAGGCATTACAGGAAATAGATGCATTACCAAAACATCCTGTCAAGAAAAAACTACGTGATGTCGCTTTGTTTATGGGTAAGCGTAAATTCTAGCTTTTTGTTGTACAAAGGCTCATTTTTTGTTAATATTTATCGGTAGGTGTAAAACCTGTTATACGAATTTAAGGAGTGTTTTAAACATGGCAATCGAACAAACTTTTTTAATGGTTAAGCCTGACGGCGTTGAACGTCAAGTAGTAGGAGATATCGTAGATCGTTTTGAACGTCGCGGTTTTGTATTGAAAGGTGCTAAATTAATGGTAATTCCTACAGAATTAGCAGAAAAGCACTATGCAGAGCATGCAGAGCGTCCATTCTTTGGTGAATTAGTTGATTTCATCACTTCTGGTCCTGTATTCGCTATGGTATGGGAAGGCGAAAACGTAATTAAGCTTGCTCGTACAATGATGGGAGCAACTAAACCTGAAGAATCTAACCCAGGTACAATCCGTGGTGACTATGCAACAACTGTTTCTCACAACATCATTCACGGTTCTGACTCTCTTGCTTCTGCTGAGCGTGAAATCGGCTTATTCTTCGGTGAAGATTTAGCTTAATTATTTGTGAATAGATTAAGCAATCTCAATTCAATTTGAGATTGCTTTTTTTATGCTCTGAAAAAGGCTTTATTAAAGCGACAGATAGAAGCCAAAACTAAAAAATGGAACCTATTAAAACAGTTGAATAGAATTTTCTAGATACATATAGAATTGTTAAATACTTCTTAGTCATGTAAAATTAAAGATACAATATTCTGATAATTAAGGTTTTTAACTTCTTTCAGCAGAAATCTCCTACCTATATAGGCGGTTAGATGAATGCGGTTTTAAGCCGCTTTTCAGGGGGTGTCCAAACATCTGTACCTGTCGCTACGCTTTCGGTACAAAAAACATCCGCTGTAAGAAGTTAAAGCCTCCGGCGGATGTCACGGAATCGGAAGGGAGTTCACATAGGATGTTAGCCTAAGATCATCGCATCCATGCGATAACGGCTAACTGACCTGCATCGGTAAAAACGCCACGTCCTGTGGCATTACCGAAATGACCGACATCGTGTCGGCCCTCGTGCAGGCCTAAGCACAAAGCCGATTCCGGACGCAATTATGCCAAGGCATAATTGATATAGCTTAATAATCAAGAATATATTTCATAGCATCTAAATACATTGGATGATAGGAAATGAGAGAATCGACAGTGCAAAGGGGTTTTTTTATGAGAGAAGTGGTAATTGTATCAGCTGTTCGTACAGCAGTTGGCAGAAGTAAAGGGGCATTAAGCAACGTTCGAGCAGATGACTTAGCGGCAGATGTACTGCAAGAAGTGGTACAACGAGCAGGTATCCATAAGGATCAAGTGGAGGATGTTATTTTTGGCTGTGTGACGCAAACTGCTGAACAGGGAGCAAATATAGCCCGTACAGCCCTATTAATGGCAGGTTTTCCGGAGAGTGTCCCAGGTGTGACAATTGATCGTCAATGTGGATCAAGTCAGCAGGCTGTTCATTTCGCGGCACAGGCTATTTTAGCAGGCGATATGGACATTGTTATTGCTGGTGGAGTTGAAAGTATGACGAGGGTGTCAATGGGTTCTAACATGAAGGGAGCCCACGCGGGTAAACGATTACAAGACAACTATACAATTATACATCAAGGGTTATCAGCCGAGAAAATAGCGGAAAAATGGAACTTGTCAAAGGAACAGCTCAATAACTATGCTTACAATAGTCATAGACGAGCATTAGCGGCAATTGAGGCGGGCCGTTTTAAAAAGGAAATATTGCCTGTCCAATTTACGCAAGAAGACGGCACAGTGACAACGTTTTTTGTTGATGAAGGGCCACGTGCAGAAACGACAGTTGATAAATTAAATGGACTAAAAACCGTTTTCCAGGAAGATGGTGCGATAACAGCCGGTAATGCAAGTCAAATGAGTGATGGTGCCTCAGCTGTAGTTATTATGTCTTTAGAAAAGGCGCAGGAACTTGGCATCCGACCACTTGCTAAAATTGTTACACGAGTTGTCGTTGGTTCAGATCCGACGTTAATGCTAACTGGTCCAATTGAGGCAACTAGACAAGCGCTGGAACGTTCAGGTCTTACGATTGAGGAAATTGATACGTATGAAGTGAATGAAGCTTTTGCGCCAGTACCACTTGTTTGGTTGCGCGAAATTGGAGCAGATCCCGATAAATTGAATCCGGATGGAGGAGCAATTGCATTAGGACATCCATTAGGAGCGACGGGTACAAAACTGTTAACAACGATGCTGTATAGAATGGAACGAGAAAATTTAAGATATGGTTTACTTGCAATTTGTGAAGGTATGGGAATGGCGAATGCTACTATCATTGAAAAAATGTAAAAGGGGTTGTGTTTGATGAAGGAAGTAATAGCAGTTGTAACAGGGGGAGCATCTGGTTTAGGAGAGGCTACTGTTCGCAAAGTTGTTGCAGAAGGTGGCAAAGCAGTCATTTTTGATCTTAATGACGAGCGAGGACACACACTAGTAGAGGAGTTAGGGGAGAATGTCCAATATGCACGTGTTGATGTTACCAAAGAAGCTGATGTAGCGGCAGGGCTTGAACAAGCAGTAGCGACATTTGGGTCCATTAACGTCACAGTGAATTGTGCTGGAATTGCTGATGCAAGTAAAGTACTTTCTAAGCGTGGTGTACATGCTCTTGGTTTATTTGAAAAGGTGATTTCTGTCAATTTAATTGGGACTTTCAATGTGATTCGCCTAGCAGCCGAGAAGATGCAACATAATGAGCCGAACGAGGATGGTCAGCGTGGCGTTATTATTAATACTGCATCTGTGGCAGCATTTGATGGGCAAATAGGACAAGCGGCATATAGTGCGTCAAAAGGTGGTGTGGCGGCGATGACGTTGCCGATTGCAAGAGAGCTTGCTGAAATTGGTGTACGTGTTATGACGATTGCTCCAGGATTAGTAGAAACACCAATGTTTGCATCGCTACCAGAGCCAGCAAGAACAGCGCTTGCCCAAATGACTCCATTCCCTAAACGACTTGGGAAACCATCAGAATATGCGCTATTGGTCGAAAGTATTATCAAAAATGGTTTATTAAATGGTGAAGTAATTCGCTTGGACGGCGCGATTCGTATGCAGCCGAAGTAGGGATAACTTGAAGGTGCTCGACTCCTGCAAAAAAAGCTGACAGAATGACCGAAGGCTAAAACCACCTTCCCGTGATTACGCTTTCGTGAAGCTCTGAAGTGAAAAGTGCTTGTCTGCGGATAGCGAGCCGAAAAAGTTAGCTTGTTTCGTATGTAATTATTGGTAGTAGCAGTCAGCCTTGGACGATTCAAAAATTTATGAACAAAGGGGAGCGTTTTTATGCATATGATGGATACACCTTTATTATTAACAAGTTTTTTGGATCGAGCAGAACGATTTTTCCATGCGAAAAAAATATATTCGCGGACAAGCCCTACAACAATTCACGAGTTTACTTATAAAGAATATGTAAAACGAACTCGTAAACTAGCAGATGCCCTTACAAAGCTAGGGATGGAGAGAGGTATGAAAGTAGGTACCTTTGCTTGGAATCACCATCGCCATTTAGAAGCATATTTTGCAGTCCCATGCGCAGGTGCTGTCTTGCATATGATTAATATTCGATTAGCGCCTGAGCATATTGCTTATGTTATTAATCATGCAGAAGATGAAATATTACTAATTGATGATAACTTAGTTCCGCTTATTGCACCGATTGTCTCACAGCTTAAATCGGTTAAGCATTTTATCGTAATGGGAGATGCTGTCGAGCTAGAAAACATCCCATTACCGAATGTTCTTTCTTATGAGGCATTACTCGAAGAGGCGAATGATAATTTTAGATTCCCAGATGATTTAGATGAAAACACACCTGCTGGCATGTGTTACACAAGTGCAACTACAGGAATGCCAAAGGGTGTAGTATATACTCATCGTAGTATTGTCCTCCATACTATGGCAGCAGGAATCTCCGATAGTATTGCAATAGGCGAGGCAGATGTTTTACTACCTGTAGTACCAATGTTTCATGCGAATGCGTGGGGATTTCCGTTTGCTGGTGTATTATTTGGTGCTACACAGGTGCTCCCTGGGCCAATGTTTACACCGCAGCTACTACTTGATTTATTTGAAACATACAAGGTAACGTTGACTGCAGGAGTACCTACAATTTGGCTTGGGGTATTACAGGAGCAACGCAAAAATCCTCGTGATTTGTCTTCGATACGATTGATTGTATGTGGTGGTTCAGCATCACCGCTCGGTCTAACTCGTGGCTTTGAGGAGGAGCTTAAAATTCCTTACATGACGGGCTACGGTATGACCGAGACATCGCCACTTGTTAGCATATCGACGTATTTAACACATATGCAAGATTATACGATGGATGAAAAAATGGATGTTCGTATTACGCAGGGAATAACAGTGCCGCTCATTGAAACGCGTGTAGTCAATGAAAACGGTGAAGTACCTTGGGATGGCAAAACAATGGGCGAATTGACAATTAGAGGCCCGTGGATTGCTGCCGAGTATTATAACGATGAACGAACAGCAGAAGCCTTTAAAGATGGCTGGCTCTACACTGGTGATATTGCTGTAGTGACAGTAGATGGTTATATCAAAATTACAGATCGGACAAAAGATTTAATTAAAAGCGGTGGAGAATGGATTTCTTCAGTAGAGCTTGAAAATGCTTTAATGTCACATCCTAAAGTGTTTGAGGCTGCTGTTATAGCCATTCCCCACGAAAAATGGATTGAACGACCTCTAGCGTGTGTTGTACCAAATCCTGAATTTAAGGATGCCATTACGAAATCAGAGCTACTAGAAGATTTACGATCGCAATTCCATAAAACATGGATTCCTGATGATGTTGTATTTTTAAATGAAATACCGAAAACCTCTGTAGGAAAATTCATGAAGGTAAAATTGCGAGAAGAATTAAAGGATTATAGAGTAGAGGTTTAGGAGACAAAAAAATTTGAAGGTGGTGACTAACTACCTTCATTTTTTACGTAAAAATTTAGGGGATATAGGCTCATCACGTTTAATACATATCAATGAGAATATTTTAGCTAATTTAATGAAAGAATGAAAAGAAAAGTGAAACTATTTTTTCCATTTTACCGTATAATCATTATTAACGAGAGGATGTGGAAGTATTGTCAATTGCAATAGTTGCTATTATTGGTGGAGTAGTTATTAGTTTAGCAGGGATTTTTACTGATGCCCATACAAGAAAGCAAAAAATTAAATTAAAGGCTATTGAGAAAGAAACGGAGTTAGAAAAGCTCAGGTTAGAAACGTATACGATGGAAACAGAAAAATTACGTCTAGAATTAGAGCAATCCAAAGTGTTATTATTAGAGGAAAAACAAAACTCAACTAAGTAACTTGGATTACATGTGAAAGACTATTTCAGGAATGGCACTTTTCCGCTATAATGGAAATACGACGCTAGAGGGGAAGAAGACCGCATGTCTGATTATGAACAGTTTATAGCAGGTATAAAGCGCAAAACAGGAATTGATTTAGCGCTATATAAAGAAGCGCAAATGAAAAGAAGATTAACATCTCTGTATGAGAAAAAGGGATATCGTAATTTTGTGGACTTTCTAAAGGCACTTGAACAAGATCGTGACTTAATGAATGAGTTTTTAGATCGCATGACCATTAATGTTTCCGAATTTTATCGCAATGGGAAGCGTTGGGAAGTGTTGCAGAAAAAAATATTTCCGAAATTACTGCAATCTAATAAGCGTTTAAAAATTTGGAGTGCTGCTTGTTCAACGGGTGAAGAACCTTATTCTTTAGTCATGGTATTATCTCAATTAGTGCCATTATCTCAAATTCAGATCATTGCTACTGATCTAGATGAAAATGTCATTCAAAAGGCGAAATTAGGTGTGTATCCAGAGCGCTCATTAGCAGAAGTGCCGAGTGATATTAAAGCTAAGTATTTTGAGCAAGAAGGTTCCTTTTATAGGGTCAAGGATGAGATTAAACGTTGTGTGACGTTTAAGAAACAGAATTTACTTAAAGACCATTACGATTCTAATTATGATTTAATTGTTTGCCGCAATGTGATGATTTATTTTACTGAAGAAGCGAAAGATCAGATTTATACGAATTTTAGTAAAGCATTGCGTAAGGATGGCGTTTTATTTGTTGGATCTACAGAGCAAATTTTTAATCCATCTCGTTATGAGTTTGAAGTTGAGGATACATTCTTCTATAGACGAAAATAGTTAATAATATGAGAAAAGCATTCGTACACTAGACAAATATGAATGTCATGTACATAATTTAAGGCTTGAGACATAGATGAATCGTGCGCTTTTCGCTTGGTATAAGCAAAAAGCGTATTTTTTATTAGTTATCTCGCATCAATGGGCGGTAAGACACCAACATCAAAATTTAGCGAATGAAAATAAGTAGGAGATTAACTACCGGTAAAAGCATGATTGGTGAAAGCTAATGATTAGTGAAAATGAAGAAAATATCTTTTTTTAAGTAAATCGTTCAGAATATTCGAATTTAACGAGGTGCTCTAAATTACCTTTAAAGGTACTTTTAAAAATAATTGAAGTCGCGAGAGCAATTCGGAATTTACAAATAATTAAAACAAGTCTTTGAAAGACATTTGCAAAAGGACTGTTTTTTTAGAGAATATATGTTATAGTGAAAAATACATACTTTAGCGAGTTGAAGGGAGAAAGTGTTTATGCGTTACTTAACAGCGGGAGAGTCACATGGCCCCCAATTAACAACAATTATTGAGGGCTTACCGTCGCTCTTACCCATTACAGCAGAAAAAATTAACCACGATTTAAAACGTCGTCAAGGAGGGCATGGGCGAGGCCGCCGTATGCAAATCGAAACGGATACAGTGGACATCGTCGCTGGTGTTCGTCATGGACAAACACTTGGTTCTCCCGTAGCGCTCGTAGTCACAAATGATGACTGGAAGCACTGGACAAAAATTATGGGAGCAGAACCATTAGCAGAAGATGTGAATCCTGAAGATATCAAACGCCAAATTTCACGTCCTCGTCCAGGACATGCAGATTTAGTAGGAGGCATGAAGTACGGACACCGTGATTTACGTAATGTATTAGAGCGTTCTTCAGCGCGCGAGACAACTGTCCGTGTAGCTGTAGGTTCTGTTGCAAAAGCGCTTTTAAATGAATTAGGCATTTCCATCGTCGCACATGTAACAGAAATCGTTGGTATTAAGGCAGACACTTCCTTAGTAGAAGGAAAATCTGCGGATGAAATTCGTGCCATTGTTGAAGCAGACCCTTGCTATTGCGTTGACCCAGAGGCTTCTGCAAAAATGGTGGAAGCAATTGATGAAGCGAAAAAAGCGGGCGACTCCATTGGTGGTGTTGTTGAAGTCATTGTAGAAGGAATGCCAGCCGGTGTCGGATCGTATGTTCATTATGACCGTAAGCTAGATTCGAAATTAGCAGCTGCCATGTTATCTATCAATGCATTTAAAGGTGTTGAATTTGGAATCGGATTTGAAATGGCACGCCGTAAAGGTTCTGAAGTACATGATGAAATTATTTGGTCAGAGGAAGAAGGCTATACACGTGCAACAAATCGACTTGGTGGTTTAGAAGGTGGAATGTCTACTGGAATGCCAATTGTCGTACGCGGTGTAATGAAACCAATTCCTACATTATATAAACCGTTGCAAAGTGTTGATATTGAAACGAAAGAGCCATTTAAAGCTAGTGTAGAGCGCTCGGATAGCTGTGCAGTACCAGCAGCATCAGTTGTTGCTGAGCACGTTATTGCCTGGGAAATAGCGAATGCAATATTGGAACAATTCCATAGCGATCAATTACCTCAACTAAAAGCTCAAATCGACGAACACCGTCATTATACAAAGGGGTTCTAATATGCGAGTACCAGTAGCAACGAAATCGCACCAATATGAGGTTGTCCTTGGTCATAAATTTTTAGCAGAGGCAGTAAAAGCATTTGATGATAAGCTTCAAAAAGCGGATAAGCTCATTGTTTTTACGGATGCTAATGTATGGGCAGCGCAAGGAGATTATTTCAAGGCTAATTTCCCTTATCATTTTGAGGTCTTTGTCTTACCAGGTGGTGAGGCATGTAAAACTTTCGAACAATACTATGCAGCCCAAACATTTTTACTTGAACAAAAATGCTCACGTAAATCATTTATTTTTGCATTTGGTGGGGGAGCTGTAGGTGATTTAACAGGCTTTGTGGCAGCTACTTATATGCGTGGGGTGCCGTTTATTCAAATCCCAACGACAATTTTAGCACATGACTCAGCAGTAGGCGGTAAAACAGCTATTAACCATCCACTAGGTAAGAATATGATTGGTGCGTTTTATCAACCTGAGGGAGTTATTTACGATACTGTATTTATCGAAAGTTTACCTGAGCGCGAGGTACGTTCAGGAACAGCAGAAGTGATCAAGCATGCGATGATTTCTAATGCAGCGTGGTTAGAGGAATTAATGGCAGCAGAGACAGTTATTCATTTCAACACAGAAGAATTAGCGAAGCAGCTTAGAAAAGGAATTGAAGTAAAAGCGCAAATAGTAGCAGAGGACGAAACCGAGCAATCCGTGCGGAAATTTTTAAACTTAGGTCATACTTATGGTCATGCCATTGAAGCGGCCGCTGGTTATGGAAAAGTAGCGCATGGCGAGGCTGTAATGATTGGACTCGTGTATTGTTTATTATTAAGTGAACGATACGGTGAATTAGACCGTAACTTCACTACAGCATTTTTACAATTTGCAGTGAAAAATGGCTATCCATTTGAATCTGTGAAAATGTATTCTTTTAATCAGTTAACAGAGTATTTAATGAAAGATAAAAAAGCGGAGTATGGTGTTTTACAATTTGTGTTACTGGGTAAAATTGGTAAACCTTTCGTTCAACCAATTGATTTAGCAGAGTGCAGAGAAGTAGACACGGAATTCCGACAGCTATTAGCGGAGGTGCTTGTATGATTCGTGGACTTAGAGGAGCGATTACAATTGAATCTGACAAGCCGGAGCTTGTATGGGATGAAACAGCAAGATTAGTGCGTGAAGTAGTAACAGCAAATAATGTGGAAGTAGATGATATTGCTTCCATACTTATATCCACAACGCCTGATATTACATCAGCATTTCCAGCACGTGCTGTACGGTTAATGGACGGGTGGCAATATGTACCTGTCATGTGTATGCATGAAATGGACGTGCCGAACGCATTGCCACTTTGTATTCGTATATTAATACATGCGAATGTGGATATGGCACAAAAGGATGTAAAACACTTGTATCTCAATGATGCAGTGAAATTAAGACCAGATTTAGCCCAAGCTAAATAATTAGAGGAGATGTTTGAGATGAAATGGAAACAACAATTGGACGGTATGCAAGCATATAAGCCTGGTAAACCAATTGAAGAAGTACAACGTGAATATGGCTTACAAGAAGTCGTAAAATTAGCATCTAATGAAAACCCATTTGGGTGCTCACCTAAGGTAACTGCTTATTTACAAAATAATTCAGTAAATCATGCTATCTATCCAGACGGCTATGCGCAAAATTTACGTACAGCTGTTGCGCATCATCTAGATGTCAAAGAATCACAGCTTCTGTTTGGTAACGGCTCCGACGATATCATTGCCATTATTACTCGTGCATTGTTGTATCCAGGTGTAAACACAGTCATGGCAGACCCTTCCTTCTCTCAATACTGGCACAATGCAGCAATAGAAGGAGCAGAGGTACGCAAAGTTCCTTGCATAGAAGGTGCACATAATCTAGATGCAATGGTAGCGGCAATAGATACTAACACATCAATCGTTTGGGTTTGTAGTCCAAATAATCCAACGGGCGTGGTGATACCTGATGTTGAATTGCGTGCATTTTTAACTAAGGTACCTAGTGATGTGCTAGTAGTATTAGATGAGGCCTATATCGAATACGTAATGCATCCTGGTCACAAAGATACTCTTCCTTTAATTAATGAGTTTCCAAATGTACTATTAATGCGTACTTTCTCAAAAGCATATGGTCTAGCTTCTTTCCGAGTGGGCTATGCAATTGGGCAACCAGACGTAATTGCTAAGCTTGATCCAGTAAGAGCGCCATTTAATAACACCATTTTAAGTCAAGCGGTCGCGGCAATCGCTTTAAGTGATCAAGAATATATAAATGCTTGCCGTGAAGCAAATGAAAAAGGTAAAAAACAATATATTGAATTTTGTGAAAAACATAATTTGCAATACTTCCCTTCTGATACGAACTTTATTTTCTTTAATACGAACGCTGATAGTGATGTTGTTTTCGATGAGCTAATGAAACGAGGCTTTATAATCCGTAGTGGCAATGCGTTAGGATTACCCGGGTTTATCCGTGTGACAATCGGAACAGAGGCTCAAAATGAAGCGTTGTTAGGTCACCTTGAAAACGTCCTAAAAGAGCAAGGAGTTTTTGCATGACGACACGCAAAGTGCTCGTTATTGGGCTTGGCCTAATTGGAGGCTCGATTGCCTTGGCATTACAAAAGGCACCAGAAACAAAGATTATTGGCTATGATATGGATGCGAAAACACGCGAACATGCGAAAACATTAAATATTGTTCATGATATTGTGGCGGATCCAAAAGAAGTTGCGGAAGACGTGGATGTAATCATTTTTGGAACACCCGTCAACGCAACGCTTGAATGGATGGAACAATTAAAAACATGGCCGTTAAAAAATAAAGTAATCGTAACAGATACAGGCAGTACAAAAAAGATGATTATGCAAAAGGCTGGGGAGCTACGTGAGTTAGGCATTACCTTTATTGGAGGACATCCAATGGCAGGCTCACATAAAAGCGGTGTTTTAGCTGCAAAGGCTCACCTTTTTGAAAATGCGTATTATATGCTAACGCCGCTTGCCGGTGAAGAAATTGTCCATATGGCACAGCTTGAAAGTCTATTAAAATTTACACATGCAAAGGTTGTTAGTGTATCTGCTCGTGAGCATGATCATATGACAGCTGTAGTTAGTCACTTCCCACATGTCGTTGCAGCATCTCTTGTGCATCAGTTGGGCGGAGAAAATGGGGAGTATCCGATGACACGCTCACTTGCTGCAGGGGGCTTTCGCGATGTAACGCGTATTGCGTCATCCAATCCGATTTTATGGCGAGATATTACATTACAAAATCGAGATGAGCTTATTGCACAGCTAGAAGGCTGGGAAAAGGAAATGAGTCGTGTTAAGGAACTGCTTTTAAATGGTGGCTCGGAGGACATTGAACAATACTTTGCGATTGCCAAAGAGCTAAGGGATGAATTACCGATTAGTGCAGGAGCTATGTTCACATCATTTGACTTATATGTTGATGTTCCTGACTATCCGGGGGTTATTTCTGAGGTGACAGGCTTACTTGCAGACGAAGCGATTAGTATTACGAATTTACGTATCGTAGAGTCACGTGAGGACGTTTTCGGGATTCTTGTTATTAGCTTACAAAGCGAAAGTGACCGTGAACGTGCAGCAGCGTGTATACAAAAACGTGCTAATTATGAAACATATATTTCATAGGCAAACTAGAAAAACTTAATTGGAAATGCCTGAAAGCGTCGGAATTACGGCGCTTTCTATCTTCATATGGGGGGGAAGAAAACGATGAGTGAAAAAGTATTACAATATGATAAACCTTCCTTACAAGGGACGTTAACGATTCCAGGTGATAAATCTGTTTCTCACCGTTCCGTTATGTTTGGAGCTATCGCAACGGGTAAAACGACAGTGGACGGTTTTTTATTAGGTGAGGATTGTTTGAGTACAATAGACTGCTTCCGCAAGCTCGGTGTGAAAATTGACGTGGAAGGAACAAATGTATCCATCGACAGTCCAGGTATAGATGGGTGGCAAGAGCCTACAGAGGTACTATACACAGGAAACTCTGGTACGACGACACGCTTAATGCTAGGGATTCTAGCTGGATCTAATGTACATTCAGTGATGACAGGGGATGCGTCCATTGGAAAGCGACCGATGCGCCGTGTTATTGATCCGTTACGTCAAATGGGTGCACACTTTACTGGGAGGGCAGATGGACAATATACGCCATTAGCCATTCAAGGTACAGCATTACAAGCTATTGATTATCATATGCCTGTTGCGAGTGCACAGGTGAAGTCAGCTATTTTACTTGCGGGTTTACGTGCTGAAGGTACTACAATTGTGCGAGAAACTGAAGTATCTCGAGATCATACTGAGAGAATGCTACGTCAATTTGGTGCGCAGGTTGACGAGGTGGATGGTGTTATTTCATTACAAGGAGGGCAAACGCTAACAGGGACGCATGTTTCTGTGCCAGGTGATATTTCATCAGCAGCCTTTTTCTTAGTAGCAGGAGCTATTTGTGAAGGTAGTAAAATAACGCTAGAAAATGTCGGAGTTAATCCAACACGAGATGGTATCATCGAAGTGCTTCAACATATGGGCGCATCTATAACACTTATGCCGAATGAAGATAGCCAATCAGAGCCGACTGCAACAATTACAATTGAAACGTCAGCTTTAAAAGGAACTACAATTGAGGGAGATATTATTCCTCGTCTTATCGATGAAATCCCGATTCTTGCTTTATTAGCAACGCAGGCAAATGGCAGAACTATTATTAAGGATGCCGAGGAGTTAAAAGTGAAGGAAACAGACCGGATAACGGCTGTAGTGGATGAATTGAAAAAACTAGGCGCTACTATTGAAGCGACTGAGGATGGAATGATTATTGAAGGACCAACTCCATTACGTGGTGCTCGCCTTAACACTTATGGTGATCATCGTATAGGAATGATGGGCGCTGTTGCAGCACTAATAACAGATGAGGCTGTAACTTTAGATGATGCAGAATGTATTGCGGTTTCTTATCCATCGTTTTTCGAGCATATAGAGGAAGTAAGGTAACGTCAATGTTTGACTCTCCAAGGAATTTGGGGAGTTTTTTCTTGTTTCGAAGGAAAATGTTTTGTAGCATAAAGGTATTAATGAAAGAATAGGTGAATGACTGTGAACAATGCGATGACTGAAATGATGCAAGCACTTGAACAAGGAGACTTAGCATTAATTGAACAGCTACTTGAATCATTTTTAACGAAAGAGCTACCAGAGGAAATTTATACGCTAGCTGAAGTGTTTATGCAGTATGGGTATATGAAGGAAGCAGACCGTGTACTGGAGCATTTACAATTTTTATTCCCAGAAGAGGCACAGTTAAAAATTGATCGTGCAAACGTCTTGATGGAACTTGGTGCTGAAGATGAAGCGCTAGATTTTTTATTAGAAGTAGAGGAGACATCTCCGGAATACCCGCAAGCATTATTAGTATTAGCAGATTATTATCAAATGCAAGGATTATTTGAAGTAGCAGAAATGCGCATCAATGAGGCACTATCTATATTACCAGAGGAGCCATTATTACAATTTGCTAAAGCGGAGCTGTTATTTGAAACGGGTCGTTTTTTAGAGGCTGCAAGACTATATGAAGAATTATATGAACAGCAAGTTGAATTTGCTGGGGTAAGTCTTGTTGAACGACTTGCTGAGGTGTATCGTGCAGGAGCTGCCTATGAAACGGCCTTAGATTACTATTTAAAAGCACTTGATGATGAAGTAAAGCCAGATGTTTTATTTGGTGCAGCGTATTCAGCCTTTCAATCACAAAAATATGAAATGGCCATTAAACAATTAGAGGAATTAAAAGAATTAGACCCTGATTATTTTTCTGCCTATTTATTGCTTGCTGAAAGCTATGCTATGACGGAGGATAATACAAAAGCTTACGCTGCCATTCAGGAAGGATTAAAGCGTGACGAATATGATAAGACCTTATTTTTATTCGCAGGTAAAATGGCTTTAAAAACTGGTTTGCCAGCTGAGGGTGAGCAGCATTTACGTGAAGCTATTGCCCTAGATCCTGAATACATGGAAGCAGTATTAGTATTAATCTCTGTGTTGGCACAGCAAGAGCGACATGAGGATGTCATAGAATTATTTGAAACGTTGCAAAAAAATGATTTTGAATGGAGCACCTTATACCCATTTGCTGCGGTTGCATATGAAAATTTAGAATTGTACGACCGTGCATACGAATTTTACCATTTGGCATATAATGATTTTAAGGAAGACGCAGCATTTTTAGAAAAATATGTTTATTTCTTATTAGAAGAAGGAAAGCGTTCAGAAGCTAAAGAAGTACTCGGTCAATTAATAACTGTTCAGCCTGGTGAACTAGAATGGCAAGAGAAGTTAGAAACCTTAGAATTTGAGTAAAGGAGGGAGTGGGTATGACTGCTTCTGTATCAGTTGTCGATAAAAAAGCATTTGTTAGATGGTTTTTAAAAAATTATCAATTGAAACGTCGTGAATGTGTATGGATTTTGAATTACTTATTAAGCAATGATGAGTTATTAAAACGAATTCGATTTGTTGAAGAAGCTCACTATTGCCCTAGAGCAATGGTAATGTCAACGGTTGACTCAACAGGTGTGCCATTTCGTTTTTACAAAGGCAATGTAATGACAGCAGATGCCGAGAAATCTTTCCATGATCTACGCTTACATGAACATGAAGATATGTATATACAATTGAATTTTCCTAATGTACCACCAAGTGCACAATACTTAGCAGTTCTTGAAGAAAACCCTTATATGCCGGAAGCACTGATTGTCAGTGAAAAAGATCGTTTACTGGCAGAAGAGCTGCTTTCCAACAGCTTACTCGTATTCCAAGAAGAAAAATTACTCGCGCAAATAGATGAAGCTCTCGATCAGGGAGATGAAGAGCGGTTTTATGAATTGTCTAATTTGTTACAAGCTCTAAAGGAAACAGCTAATTTACGTTAGTTATAGGCAAAAATTGAATGTCCTTTATCTACCTCAATATGATAACATAACAAGTGAATGATTGTTTTCACTTTTTATTGGCTATCCTATTGAAGAGTGGAGAAGGGCATTTTTTTATCTTCTTTCAGTGGGTGTATCAAGCATCTACTGAAAAAGAGGGAACTTGCTACGTTCGGTGGTTTACCAAAATGACCGACATCGTGTCGGCCCTCGGGCACGCCTGGGCACAATTTACGCAATTACGCCAAGGCAAAAATTGATTTATGCAACATAAGGAGGTTTGTGAGATGTATTTTAATGCAAGTGATGTGACATCGTTCATGGCACAGAAGGAATTTATCGATACAGCAATTGTTCCACTCGTAACCGTCGATTTATCTCCTGAAAAAATGAAACAGAGTGGTACAGAGGCGGATTTTTTGTTATCGCTTACATCTTTTATCGAACAACAGTTTAAAGGTCGTCTTTTACTGATGCCACCATTTTCGTATAGTGAAACATTAAAAAACGAAGATATGCCGAAGCAATTAGAGGCACAATTACATAATGCTGGTTTTAAGCATGTGTTCTTCATTACTTGTGACCATTTTTGGACAAATATTGGAGAGGGAATAAATGTTGTATGGCTACCAGCGATTCCGTTAGAAAGTATGGATAAAGGTGTGAAAAGCTCTATTCTCGAAGATCAATTGCGACAAGTGATTCCGATGCTTTCGACCAAATGGGCACAGATTTAACAATTTGTTTCAATAAATGTTCACATTCTCCAGCTTTCCTCAGAATGCTATATTGACCAAGCTATGGAGTTGATATATCATAGATATGTCCTAGTATTACTATTTGTAAATGAATGTCCGTTGGACTTACCTTTAAGTTAGAGGGGGGAAAAAAATGAGTAATAATCGAGTTTCACGTCGTCAATTCCTAAGCTATACACTAACTGGTGTAGGTGGCTTTATGGCGGCAGGTATGCTGATGCCGATGGTTCGCTTTGCAATTGACCCATTATTACAAAACCATGATGGTGGGAATTTTATAAAGACAGAGCATAAAATCGCTGATATTACTGACAAACCAGTTAAAGTTGACTTAAAATTTGAACAAGTTGACGCATGGTACAAATCAGAAGTAACAAACGTTGCTTGGGTTTACAAAGATGGCGATCAAATCGTTGCATTATCTCCTGTTTGTAAGCATTTAGGATGTATGGTTGGCTGGGAAGAAGATTCAAAACATCCAAATCAATTCTTCTGTCCTTGTCACGCTGGACGTTACGAGAAAAATGGTAAAAACGTACCAGGTACACCGCCTACAGGTCCGTTGGATGAATACGAAGTTAAAGAAGAAGATGGTTACTTATCGCTTGGTCCAACTAAAGCAAATACTCTAGTTAAGTAAGGGGGTACAAAACAGTGCTAAATAAAATTTATGATTGGGTCGACGAACGCTTAGATATTACACCTATTTGGCGTGATATTGCCGACCACGAAGTGCCAGAGCACGTGAACCCTGCACATCATTTTTCAGCATTCGTTTACTGTTTCGGAGGATTAACTTTCTTCATCACAGTTATTCAAATACTATCAGGTATGTTCTTAACAATGTACTATGTACCAGACGTAGTGAATGCTTGGAAATCAGTTTATTATTTACAAAACGAAGTAGCATTTGGTGAAATCGTACGCGGTATGCACCACTGGGGGGCTTCATTAGTAATCGTAATGATGTTCTTACATACTCTTCGTGTATTCTTCACAGGTTCTTATAAGAAACCTCGTGAATTAAACTGGATGGTTGGTGTAGGTATTTTTGGTGTAATGATGGGTCTTGGTTTTACAGGATACTTATTACCATGGGATATGAAAGCATTATTCGCTACAAAAGTAGGTATCGAAATTGCTGCATCTGTACCGTTTATCGGTGAATGGATTAAAATCTTATTAGCGGGTGACTCAACTATTCTTGGTGCTCAAACGTTAACACGATTCTTTGCGATTCATGTATTCTTCTTACCTGCAGTATTGTTTGGGTTACTTGCAGCACACTTTATCATGATTCGTCGTCAAGGAATTTCAGGGCCGTTGTAATAGTTCTTGACGGTTCGATGATTTTTTAAAGGAGGGGACATAATGCATCGCGGAAAAGGAATGAAATTTGTTGGTGATTCTCGTATTAAAGCGAATCACAAAATGCCGAACGTTCCAAAGGATTATTCCGAATATCCAGGTAAGACGGAAGCTTTCTGGCCGAACTTCTTACTAAAAGAATGGATGGTTGGTGCTGTATTTTTAATAGCTTATTTAATATTAACAGTTGCACATCCATCACCTCTTGAAGGACCAGCTGATCCAACAAGAGCATACGTGCCATTACCAGACTGGTACTTCTTATTCATGTATCAATTATTAAAATACTCATATGCTTCAGGTCCATATAATGTTATTGGAGCAATTGTAATTCCAGGTCTTGCATTTGGAGCGCTATTATTAATGCCATTTTTAGATAAAAGTCCAGAGCGTCGTCCATCTAAACGCCCATTACCAACAGCGTTTATGTTATTAACTTTGGCTGCTATGTTCTACTTAACATGGGAGTCAGTTGTTAACCATGACTGGGAAGCTCAAAAAGCAATGGGTGCAAT
The DNA here is from genome assembly GCF_042755925.1 of Lysinibacillus sp. NPDC059133. Lineage (NCBI taxonomy): Bacteria > Bacillati > Bacillota > Bacilli > Caryophanales > Bacillaceae > Lysinibacillus > Lysinibacillus sp. NPDC059133. The sequence goes on from NZ_JBHZDH010000027.1 coordinate 21,667, forward strand.
TGTAGAAGAAGTTGATGTTGATATTGATGAATCACTACCAGGTTTTGCAATTTGGAATGGTGACTCAGGTGATCAAGCTAAAACTTGTATCGGTTGTCATGCTGCTGATTTAAACGGTGGCCCAGCTGCTCCAAAATTACTTGGTAATACACTAACGGCTGAGGAAATTGAAGATATTATTCATAATGGTCGTGGTGGAATGCCAGCTGGTCAATTCCACGGTACAGATGAAGAAGCGAAGCAATTAGCAGAATTTATTGCGAGCTTAAAGGCTAAGGAATAAGATTTGTATTAAAAGAGTCAGGAAACTGGCTCTTTTTTTCTGCTAGTCTACTAATGTGACTGTTACAACTTTAAAAAAGTTCCCGCAAAATATATTTTAGTTCTATAATATTTATGAGGATATACATACTATTTAAGATAGAGACAAATGTCCAGTCACTCCTGCGAAAAACTGGCCAGTCAAGACTGTTTGTGTGAACAAACCGAGGAGGCTAGGCGGTAAGTTGTCGAAAATGCCGGGGAAGTCACCAGAATTTATGTAGTGCTTCACAGTGTGCAACACCCCAACATTTGATGTAGCCTTTTAAGGGAATGTTAGAAAAAAAGCTCATCTACAAAAGTAAGGGATGACATTGGTCAATAGAATGTGGCAAATTAAAGACTAACATATACATAATAACAGTTAAAAAAGGCATCTTAGTAAAGACAGAAGATAAAGGAGTTTTAATTATGCAAATTACACGTGCAAATGTCTGGTATCTCCTTACGCATAAGTCATTTTTAATACTTTTACTTATTATCAATCTATTAGGAACTATTTACGGGTATTATTGGTACGGATGGCAGCTTGCCATCACGAAGCCTATTTTTTATATTTTTGTGCCGGATAGCCCGACAGCCAGCTTATTCTTTTGCTTTGTATTGTTAGCTTGGATTATGGGTAAAAAATGGCCGCTAATGGAAGTGCTAGCCCTTATTACATTAGTGAAATATGGAATCTGGGCTGATGTGATGAATATTTGGACGTTGGTTGAAACGGGATCTATTGGTTGGCAAGGATGGATGCTTGTAGGCTCGCATTTTATGATGGCCTTTCAAGCAATTCTGTATCTTGGTAAATATGTTTTTTCATATTGGCATATTGCCGTGGCAGCCGTATGGACATTGCATAATGATGTAATTGATTATGTATTTGGCCAAATGCCGATGTACCGAGATTTAGCAGATTATACAAGTTATATTGGTTATTTTACTTTTTGGTTATCCATTACATGCATTTTTCTAGCCATCTTCTCAATTAGGTGGCGCAAATATTTGCCGAATTAGGTAATTGATTATAGAATTATAGTATTGAGATAGAAAGGGGTTAAAAAATTGTCAACAAGTATGTATATTGTTTATTTTGCAATCATAATGCTACTGCCGCTTTACGCACAGATGAAAGTAAAGGGCACGTATAATAAGTTTGCAAAAGAACGTACAATGAAGGGACAAACAGGTGCAGAGGTAGCGCGTGCGATTTTAGATGCAAACGGCTTATATGATGTACGAGTTGTTCCAACACAAGGTGTGTTGTCTGATCACTATAATCCGGCGACAAAAACAGTTGCTTTATCGGAAAGTAACTTTTATGAGGCGAGTATTGCTGGAGCTGCAGTTGCTGCCCATGAGGTTGGCCATGCCATCCAGCATAAAGAAGCTTATTCAATGCTGACATTACGTAGTAAGCTAGTGCCAGTTGCAAATATTTCATCAAATATGTCTTGGATATTTGTCATGATTGGTATTTTTGCAACTAATCCAAAATTTTTACTTTTAGGTATCGTATTGTTAGCAGCAGGTGTGGTTTTCCAATTAGTAACGTTACCAGTAGAGTTTGATGCATCAAAGCGTGCGTTAGTGCAAATGAATTCTCTAGGTATTATTACAAATGAAGAAGAGCGCCCAGCACGCAAAGTGTTAAGTGCTGCAGCATTAACATATGTTGCCGCGGCAGCAGTAGCTGTATTAGAATTATTACGTTTAGTATTAATCTTTACAAATATGCGAAGTGACGACTAATTAAAAAACTTGTTGTAGTGATATTTCACTATAGCAAGTTTTTTAATCCGTTAAACTATATTATGTAGAAAAAGCCTACCTCAACGAATGTTTTATTCGAAAGAGCAGGCAAAGTGTTCGTTTTAATGGAGTGGTTGTTTTTGGTCGTCTAGCGTGAAGCCTTCTCCTACAACATCTCGTACTTCTATTATCGATACGAAAGCGTGAGGATCAACGTCATAAACAATAGATTTTAAACGTACAACTTCATTGCGACCAATGACACAATAAATAACTTCTTTTTGTTGCTTCGTAAAATGGCCATGACCTTCAAGTATCGTAATGCCGCGTTCCATTCGCAATGCAATCATCTCAGCAATGGCGCTAGATTTTTCAGATATAATAAGTGCGCCACGAGCTGCATATGCTCCTTCTTGAACAAAATCAATGACGCGCGCGCCAACAAATACCGCGACGAGGGTATACATCATAGAGCGTGCATCTAAAAACGTTAGCCATGACAGTGTAATGACAATTGCGTCAAAGATGAACATTGTTTTACCCATACTCCAGCCAAAATATTTATGCCCAAGGCGAGCTAAAATATCTACACCGCCAGTTGTACCACCGAAGCGAAAGACGATACCGAGCCCTAGTCCAACAAAAACCCCTGCAAAAAGAGCAACAAGTAGCAAATCATCCTCTAAATGAATAGTAAATTGATACTTTTGGAAAACTTTAAGGAAAACTGAAACAGATAAAGTTCCAACGAGCGTATAAATAAATGATTTTTTCCCAAGTAAACGATAACCAATAATAAACATAGGAATGTTTAATAATAAATTCATGAAGGCAGGGTCCCAGCCTAGTGTAAAATAAAGTATGAGTGTAATCCCACTTAGGCCACCTTCACCAAGTTGATTTTGCATATTGAAGTGGACGAATCCGAAGCTGAAAATTGCAGCTCCGAGCATTATTGCGATGATATTGCTAACTTTGATCTGTTTTAGCATATGACCTCCTGTAGTCTCAAACAAATGAAGTAGTGCTATCTATTATCTGACATTTTATTGTTTTTGACAACAATGGTGTAAATTTTATACGATGGTAAGTAGGAGTGTGATTTAAATGACTGAACAAGTGACAATGCAAGCTTTACAACAGCGTGTGGATGATTATATAGGACAATTTAAGGAAGGTTATTTCCCACCATTTGAGTTATTGGCTCGTCTAACTGAGGAGCTTGGTGAATTGTCTCGCGAGGTGCAGGACGTTTACGGGCAAAAAAAGAAAAAGAGTACAGAGGAAGCAAACAGTATTGAAGAAGAATTAGGTGACTTTTTCTTTGTTTTAGTGTGCTTTGCAAATGCACAAGGCATTAAATTAGATGAAGCACTTTTACGCGTTATACATAAATTTGAAACAAGGGATAAAGATCGCTGGACTAGAAAGGATGAAGAATAATGTCAATTCGTGTAGCAATAGCAGGACCTAGGGGAAAGATGGGGGCTGAGGCTGTACATACAGTAATGAAGCATGACAAAATGGAATTAGTAGCTGTACTAGATTATAAGGAAGTAGGAAAAACATTAGCTGATTTGGAGATGTTTCCGGCAAGTTATACGGCTCCAATCTTTACAGATATGTCAGACCTTGTGGAGGCAACTGCACCAGACGTATTAGTTGATTTAACAAACCCGCATGCAGTATATAAACATACTAAAGAAGCCTTGAATTTAAATGTACGACCTGTAATTGGTACAACGGGCTTTACAGATGCACAACTAGAGGAATTATCAGCAATGGCTAAAGAAAAAGAGCTAGGCTGCATTATTGCTCCAAACTTTGCGATAGGGGCAATCCTTATGATGAAGTTTGCTAAGGAAGCGGCAAAATATTTACCTGATGTTGAAATTATTGAAATGCACCACGATCAAAAGCTAGATGCACCATCTGGAACAGCTGTTAAAACAGCACAATTGATTCAAGAGGTGCGTGCACAAAAAATGCAAGGACATCCAGAGGAGAAAGAAACACTTGAGGGTGCAAGAGGGGCAGAATTGGATGGCATGCGTCTTCATTCTGTTCGTTTACCAGGTTTAGTGGCACACCAGCAAGTGTTATTTGGTGGAGACGGACAGCTTTTAACAATTCGTCATGATTCGTTAAACCGTAATTCTTTTATGTCTGGTGTAGCATTTTGCATAGAAGAAGTCATGAAAATGGATCAACTTGTATATGGTTTAGAAAACATCATCTAAAGATTGGGATGGAAGCTTTATGAAAATCGCATTAATTGCACATGATCGCAAAAAAGATAATTTAGTACAGTTTGCTATTGCTTACCGAAATATTTTAAATGAGCATACGTTGTTTGCTACAGGTACAACAGGACAGCGTGTTATTGAAGCTACTGGCTTAGAGGTAACACGTTTCCGTTCTGGACCACTCGGTGGCGATCAACAAATTGGCGCAATGATTGCCAATAATGATATGGACATGGTCATTTTTTTCCGTGATCCTTTAACAGCACAACCACATGAGCCAGATGTTTCTGCACTTATTCGTCTTTGTGATGTTTACCAAGTGCCACTGGCCACAAATATGGGAACTGCAGAAATATTACTAAAAGGCCTACAAGAAGGCTTTGTGGATTGGAGACTGATTCAAGAAAGACGAAATTAAAAAAAGACGTGATTTAGAAAGGATGATAATCGAATGAAAAAGCTAAAAATTGGCATTACCTGTTATCCAACTGTTGGAGGCTCTGGTGTTATTGCAACAGAATTAGGAAAAATGCTTGCAGAGAGAGGACACGAGATTCATTTCATCACCTCAAGCGTACCATTTCGATTGAATAAAATTTATCCAACCGTCTTTTTCCATGAAGTAGAAGTTAATAATTATTCAGTATTTCAATATTCGCCATATGATATAGCATTAGCGAGTAAAATGGCGGACGTGATTAAGGATGAAGAACTAGATGTGCTTCATGTGCATTATGCAATACCACATGCGGTCTGTGCTGTCTTAGCACGTGAAATGAGTGGTCGTGACATAGGGATTGTCACAACGCTACATGGTACAGATATTTCAGTGCTTGGGCAGGATTCCACCCTTTCACAGGCAATTAAGTATGGCATAAACAAATCTGATATTGTTACGACAGTGTCAGAGGCCTTAAAGCAACAAACCTATGAGCTTATTGATACAGTAAAGCCGATTAACACGATTTACAACTTTGTTGATGAACGTGAATACTTCCCGCGCAATTCAGGAACACTGAAGGAACAATTTGGAATTCAAGAGGATGAAAAAGTGATTATTCACGTATCTAACTTCCGTAAAATAAAGAATCTTCCTCATATTATAGACGCTTTTATGAAGATTCGTGCCAACATGAAGGCAAAGCTGTTGCTAGTAGGAGATGGCCCAGAAAAGCACCGTGTAATGGATCAAGTAAAGGAAAGTTCTTATATGGAGGACGTTCTATTTTTAGGCAAACAAGAAAATTTGGCTGAATTATATGCGATCAGTGACCTTAAATTATTACTATCACAGCAGGAATCATTCGGGTTAGTCTTACTTGAAGCAATGGCTTGTGGTGTACCTTGTATTGGATCAGCTGTAGGCGGTATTCCAGAAGTCATTGAGCATGGTGTAGATGGCTATATAGTAGAATTAGGTGATACGGACGCAGTAGCAGAATATGCCGTGAACCTATTTAATGATGAAGAGAAATTACAACGTTTCCGCGAAGCAGCTATCCGTGCTGTTGATGAAAAATTCCATTCATCTAAAATTGTAGAACAATATGAAAAATTGTATGAAAAGGTTGCTGAAAGAAATCATGCAAAACAATAAAGAATGGCAAGCAGCCTATTCAGTTATTGAACAACTAGAACACGCAGGCTTTGAAGCAGTGATCGTTGGTGGTGCGGTACGAGATGCAATACTTGGTCGTCCTGCCCACGATGTAGATGTTGCAACAAATGCCATGCCAGACGAAGTAAAGTCTGTCTTTAATCACACGGTTGATATAGGGATTCAGCATGGGACGGTACTTGTTATCGTGCCAGCTGGATCGGTGGAGGTAACAACATATCGCACAGATGGTGAATATACGGATCACCGTAGACCAGAGGAAGTGCAATTTGTACGTTCGCTAAAAGAAGATCTACAGCGCCGAGACTTTACGATGAATGCCATTGCGATGCGTCGTGATGGCTCTTATGTTGATTTTTACGGAGGACGCCAAGATATTGAAGCTGGTGTCATTCGAGCTGTTGGTGACGCGCAGAAACGCTTTTCGGAAGATGCATTACGAATGCTGCGAGCCGTGCGTTTTTCGGCTCAGCTTGGTTTTCTAATCGAATCAGAAACCTTGAAAGCAATGAAGCACAAGGCTGATAATATTTCTTGGATTGCGAGGGAGCGCATAAAGGCAGAGCTCGATAAGCTATGGGTAGGGAAAGATGTTTTTAACGGTATAAGAAAGCTTGAGGAAAGTAGCTTAGTGAATTATTTGAATGGTACTTTTCAAGCTGATGACTGGTATGAATTTAACACGCAGGACAAGCTATTAGGCTGGGCATATTTTGCGGTTTTACAGGGTGATCATTGGCGAGAAGTGCTAGGTGACTATCGTTTATCGAATAAGGAGATGGCATTTGTAAAAGCTGTGTTAGAAGCTTTGAAAGCTTTAAAAAATGGCTGGACGAAAATGGATTACTTTTTATATACACAACAGGAACTAGAGACAGCTTGTTATTTTGCGAAGCTGAGACAGCTTGACGTTCAAATGCCACAGCAAAGTATTCATGAAATACAGACGAAGCTTCCTATTAGACACAAGCGAGAGCTCGTTGTAAGCGGTACAGATTTAATAAAATGGTCTGGAAAAAAAGGTGGACCATGGGTAAAAGAAGTGTTGCAGGCGATGCTTGAAGCGGTTGTCAATGGCGAGCTTCAAAATGACCGACAGCAGATAAAGCTTTGGATAGAACACGATTATTTCAACAAAGAATATTAAACATAGATTTAAAAACAGGGAGCCGGTCTCAAAAAATGAATGAGACGGCTCTTTATGTGCTCTATTTTTTTGATGATCACCACAAGTTGGAGGTTACATTTGTTAAAAAGCATACCATGTGTATAAGTTGATTGGAGTGAAGGTTAGGCGACTCCTAGATGAGACTCTGGAGCGAGCTGCACGAGTGGAGCGGCTATTCGGATGCCGCCAGGAAAGCGCCCAGCCGGAACGGAAATCAACCATTCGTTATGACGGTGATCCAACGATAGTTAAAAATAACGAATAACTAGTGTGTAAAAGATATTTGATGATAGAATGTGGTCAATTGTCATAATTTACAGTATGATTAATACAATTGAATCAATATTATGTAAGCAAATAAAAATATAGCAGAGTTTAATAAAGGATTGATTAGCATGAGTATTTCTATGAAGGATGAAATTTTAAAAAGAATATTAGCTGCTAATGGTGAAGCGGTTTCGGGTCAGGAGCTTGCAGATTCCCTTGGAGTATCCCGTACAGCTGTATGGAAACATATGCAGTCGCTTCAGGAGGAAGGCTATACATTTGAAACGGTAAAGAAAAAGGGCTATGTACTGACTGGCGTGCCAAATAGCTTAAGTCCAACACAAATTGAACTATTTTTAAATACGGAACGTTTTGGACGTGAAATTCATTATTTTGATGTTGTAGATTCAACACAAACAATCGCACATAAGCTTGCACAGGAAGGCGCTCCGCATGGCACGATTATAATCGGGGAGGAGCAAACTGCTGGTCGTGGTCGTATGGCGCGTCCATGGGAATCTGCAAATGGTACAGGTATTTGGATGACCGTTATTGTGAGACCGGATGTTACTCCTCAGCAAGCTTCATCATATACGCTTGTCGTAGCAGTTGCGGTTACGATGGCTATCAAAACATTATATAAACATATTGAACCAGCCATTAAATGGCCAAATGATTTACTCATTAACGGTAAAAAGTGTACAGGTATATTAACAGAAATGCAGGCTGAGGCAGACCGTGTACAAGCACTACTGGTAGGTATAGGTATTAATGCAAACCAAGTCGAATCAGATTTCTCACCAGAAATTGCTGATATTGCTACATCTTTACGTTTAGAAGCGGGTGAGGAAATTAATCGTGCAGCCCTTGTTGCATCAATTTTACAATACTTAGAACAATTCACGGAATTATACGTGAAAGAGGGCTTTGCTAGCATTAAAAAGCTATGGGAACAAATGTCATGTACCATTGGACAACGTATTGAAGTAACGACTTTACGTGGGCGCTTTGAAGGCATTGCCAGTGGGATTACCGATGAAGGTGTACTACAGCTAACAGAGGATGATGGCACTGTCCGAACAATTTATGCCGGAGATATAAAGATTTTATAGATTATACTACAAGCATACTCTGTAAATAGTAGTTGAGTACTTGCTTAACTGTTTTAACTAAACAAGAACGTATATTATCGATCTGAGAATATACGTTCTTTTATATTTTTCAAGAAAAAAATATTTAAATAGCTCTCTATTTTATTTTTTCTGTAACTTTATTAACATCATTCCATACGTAAATAAGCTCTTCTACTATTTTCCCACCAATTTTTATTTCTATGTTATTGACATATTGTGCACCATAATATTCATAGAAATCACGTGTTTTATTTTCTGCTAATACTTCAACAAATACTTTTTTGTATCCTTTTTGTTTAAAATAGGCGAATATTTCTTTGAGTAGTTGCTTCCCGATTCCCAGTCCTTGATATTCTTCTAAAAGATAGATAGAAGTTAAATCAGTTGCATTCGGTACTGAATTCGTTTTTCGTGTGCCACCAGTTGCAAAGCCGATTATTTCATCTTGTTCATTTTCAGCCACCAGTACATAATTCGAAGCATCTGAAATATTCTTCTTCCAAAGCTCTGTTCGCTGCTCGTAAGATAACTTATTCAAAAAATCATCTGGAAGAATGCCTTTATAAGTTGTTCGCCAACTATCAACATGTACTTTTCCGATACCTTGAGCATCTTGAATATTTGCTTTTCTAATTTTCATATTGATCACCTCATAAATCGTATTTTATCTCTAAGATGACGCCGTAACTGACTTGATTCACCTCAGATTCTGCCTTAACTTACAAGAACCGATTGCTCTGATGAAAATCCCTTACTAATACATTCATATGGGTATGGAAATATTATATAATAAATAGAAAATTATTACTATCGCTCAAAGGAAGGAACTTAATATATGAAAATCTTACTAAAAAGACAGAATCACAAAAATGTGATTCTGCCTTATCAGTGAAGAAAATTGAATCAGTTACTCACTTTATTTAAACCTTAACTGTAAGTCACCGTGTGAAACTGTTACTTTTAGCTGGTTATCACCCTTATATAATTGTGATACTTTGTCGTTTTGATCTTTCTTATCAATTGTAAGATCCCCGAAGTCAGTTTGTAATTCAAAACCAAGTTCACTTTTTTTATTTTGTAAGTGGAGTGTAGCATCTCCAAAGCTAGACGTAATAGTGGATTGACCATTTAATGTTCCATCAATGTTAATATCACCATGTTCACTTTCGGCAACGAAGCTATTACTTGAAAATTGTTGTAGCTTCATATCACCAAATGATTGTGTGATCTCTGTTTTATCACCAGTAGTGTCTTTCAATAGTATGTCTCCAAAATCTTCAATTAGATTTAACTCCTGATATTTCAAACCACTAATGGTTGTATCTCCAAAATTACTATCAAGGACAACGGTTTTCAATTTTACATCTGAAGGAACATAGATTTTGATAGAAGGAGTTCTGAAGTTGAAAAATCCGAATTCTAAACCATTCTTCTTCTTACTCTTTGTTTCAACAGTTAATGTCTTATCTTTAATACTGTACGTCACATCATCATCATTAATAACATTTGTTTCTAATGCATAACGATCACTAGTAACAATTTCAACATCTCCATAGTGATTGATAATATTGAGATTAGTGAAATCATCTAGTTTATAGGAATTGTTTACTAGTTTATTGTTCTCTGGCAATTGGATTCCTTCATCAGTTAACACAAAATTCGATTTCCCACCAGAGAAATAACCAACTAGAGCTAACAGTATGCCGAATGCAATCATAGTAATGGCGATATGGGTATGTCGGGACGTCATTAGTATCCCTCCTTCCGCTTCTTCATTATTTTATGGAATAGTTTACCTAACGCTTCAACACAAACAACAACGATTGTTTTGATCAAACGAGCAACGATTGGGAAAAGCAGGATGCCAAGACCCGTTACAATAAAGCCAACGCCCATAAAGAGTAATGCTGTCTGCCAGTGCTGAGTTAAAATGAAGAAGCCTGAAATAAGTGCAACAATTCCACCGAAAAAGATACCAAGCATAGTTGCGGTAATCGCAATTATAACGCTGAATATTACTGCTCCAAATGAAAAAATAAGTGCTATAGCAACAACAAGTAACGGTAATGAAAGTGGAGCAGTTATGATTGCTAGAATGATAAGCCAAATCGCAGACATATTCTTCTTAGTCGAAGTTGAATTTGAAGTTGATTCTAAATCCTTTAATGCATAGTCCGCCATTATTTGTGATGCAACATGAGAAGGAGAACCTAGCTGTTGAATGACTCGCTGTTCGTTTTCCTCTCCTGCTTCATCGAAATATTCCTCATAATAGGCAAGCGCAGCATCAATCTCATGCGCTGGAAGACGTTGTAATTTCCCCCGTAGCTTTTTCAAATAGCTTGCTCTATTCATCCTTTTTCCCTCCTATAAGTACACAATCGACCATTTCTTTATACTTTTGCCATTCTTTTAATAGCTCAAGTAAACGTATTCGACCTTGATCAGTAATTTGGTAATAGCGTCTATTTCTGCCTTGGTAAGGCTGATCGTAGGTTGTTAAGCAATTTGCTTTTTGTAAACGACGTAATACTGGGTACAGCGTAGATTCTGATATATCCATCACGGATTGTATTTGCTGTGTTAATGAGTAACCATAAGCATCCTCTTTATCGACGATGGCAAGTACACAAGCGTCAAGTAAAGCTGAGCCAAGTTGAAATGTCATCTTCTCTCACCTCACAATGTAATACCTATACAAGGTTTTATATTATATGTCGTATAGTATGGTGGAAGTATATTACATATCACATTGAATTGTCAAATTTTAATCAATTATGCCTCGGCATAATTGCGTCCGAAATCGGCTTTGTGCTTAGGCCTGCGTGATGCAAGTCAGTTAGCCGTTATCGCATGGATGCGATGGTTTTAGGCTAACATCCCCAAAGAACTCCTTTCCGATTTCCGTGACATCCGCCGGAGGCTTTAACTTCTTTCAGCGGATGTTTGTACACTTGCTGAAAGAAGTTAAAAAGTTCAAACGGAAATTAAAAATGATAGTAGTGTCATTTTTAAATTGACAATAAAAGGTATATGAATTACGATAAAAATGACAATGGTGTCATTTTAAATGTTTGGAGGTAGAAATAATGCCAAAGGTAAGCCATGAATATGTACAGGAAAAGAAAAACAGCATTTTAGAAGCAGCTATAACAGTATGTAAAGTTAAGCCACTTTATGACATTTCGATGAGAGATATTATTAAAGCATCAGGAGTAAGTCAGGGTGGGATTTATCGTTATTATTCAGATTTGGATGAAATACTTATTGAGGTAATTAATCAAGTAAATGTTAATGCAGGCTATAAACATATTATCGATGGAATTACGGATACGAGTAATTCTCCTACAAAAACAATCATTAAATTATTTAATTTTCTTGGAGAGTACATGAAGGAAAACGTATCAACAGTTGGTAAAATCCAATTTGAACTTACGATATTATGTGCTAACAATCCAGAAAGAGAAAAGAAAATTTTATCGAACATTATGGAGAATGAAAGTGGGCAATATTTGATGCAACAAATTTTTCATTCAATCCATAAGGGTATTTCTTCAGGATGCTTTAAGCCTGAGATTTCGATAGAGGATTTATCTACCTTTATGATGACATCCATTGATGGCATTGTGAGAGACGTTGTCTTGCAAAAATGTTACGGAATGTTCTCAAATGATCAAGTGCAGTTTGATGAGATTCGATTGATGAATACACTTTGCAAATCCGTATTATTACTATTGGGTACGAAAGAAGGAGAGGATTAAAGTTGGGAATAGAGGTAAGAAGATTTCTATTTTATACCTTTGCAACGTCTTGGATAATATGGGTAACTAAACTGTTACAACAAACCTATACAAACCTATACAAACCTATACAAACCTGTAGAGAAGCATAGATTTTTAACAGAATACCCTTCGTATCAAGCGATTGGTGCGAACTCCACGTTAATTGCTTTTAACTCCTAAAGCCTTGTGACCAAAGCGGAGCTGGAAACGGCAGACGTAACGGTGCGAAAGCAGAAAAAACAACAAGGATGGCATAAGCTGAAAAAAATTACTCAGTGTCCGTAAAGGATCGTCGTGACAACGGAAAACGGTAGCGCTAAGTGCTTTGGCAATGGATGTTTAGCAGCGAACTCCTAAATCTCTCATGAGACAAGGAAGACGTTCAACGACTATCTCCTTGAGGGAGAGTAAAACCGCAAGCGAATGGCGGAAGAAAAATGTGGCTCTTATCAGAAGATAAGATGAAGATATAGTCTGCGCTTATGTGAAAGCATAAGAGGTCTACTCGTGAGAGAAAGACTGCATGAAGGGTTGCGCCTTCGTGTGAACAAGAAAAATAGATACAAATTTTAAAAATGTTAACAACCTCTCTAAATATCATAGTGAAAGAGAGGTGGTACGCATGGAATGAATGTCCATTGGGAAATTTGCTAAACGTGTTGGTGTAAATGTTGTAACGCTGAGAAGAATGGAAACAAAGGGCGAGTTTATGCCTACCCATGTATCTTCTGGCGGTACGAGATATGACTCTGTTGAACAATTAAATATCTGCTCTTGCGGATTAAAGTTGGATAGAGATTTGAATGCAAGCATTAACTTAGCAAATTGCCCAATCTAAGGAATTTAACTAGACACTAAGCCTTAGATGTGTACGCAACGATACTGCGGAATTTAAGCCTTTGGAGAGTCATACTAAATGGCAGTAGCTTTTTGCGAAACCAGACTCAGAGAAGAAGGAAGACACAAATACGAAAGTCGGAAGATATAAGTTGTGTCACAGTAGAGATGTCTACATTTTTTAAGAAATGTATATGTTTTTCGTATCGGTACTAGAAACAGCCTGTAAACAAGTAAAGAGTTGGGAAGCAGCTGGATTGCCACCAATTAAAGTAGCGGTCAATCTGTCATTAGGCCAACTTTTTCAGCAAAATTTAGTTGAAATAATACACAATGTTCTTGAGAAAACACAATTAGAGCCAAAATATTTGCAGCTAGAAATAACGGAAAGTATGACAATCAATATCGATCATATGACGACGATCTTACACAAATTGAAGGCACTTGGGGTTACAATCGCGGTAGATGATTTTGGGACGGGCTATTCATCATTATCTTATTTAAAGGATTTCCCGATAGATTGCTTAAAAATTGATCGGTCTTTCGTTCAGAAAATACAATCGAACTCTACAGATAAGGCATTAGTTGACATGATTCTCTCAATGGCAAAGCATCTACAATTAAAGGTAGTCGCAGAAGGAATAGAAGAGATAGAACAGCTATCATATCTAGTAGCAAGCCAATGTGATACTATACAGGGTTTCTTATTTAGTAAACCAATATCTCCAAGAACATTACAGGAAAACTACCAAACGCTTCACAATGATGCAAAGTATATTTTAGATTCAATTACTGTGTCTAAAGTATAAGGTGAGCCTACATTGCAGACCTAAACGCTCCCCGTTTCTTTCTATTCTACAATCATGGTATGATAGTGAGGAAATGATTTGTAGATATAAAGGACGGGTTTTTTCATGGCACAAGAAGCGGCAAATAAATTTATTGAAAATGTATGTAATCATTTAGTGCGCAATATGAATATTACGAAAGTTGAAGGGCACTTTAAAGAGGCGATAGAGATGCAGCGTAAATCAGCACAATCTCAAATTGATTTTTGGGATATGTTAATGATGAATATGCTGTATTTTACTGAAAATGAGCAAGTTTGGGAAAAAGAATTTTTGAAGATGCTCGAAAAGAAAGAGTGGTTAAAGACCACTGTACTTGAGGAAGAGCTATTGATGCATCAAATGCGTATTCGTCAGCAAGTCGCGGAACAAATGGATGCCGCTAAAGAATTGTTTCATAAGCAGTATGTGACAGACAATGTGACGGAGGAAGATATTGTTTACGATTATGCGTATAGCTCTGCTGGACATTCCATGCGCGTAGATTTATTAACAGTACTTGTCTCAACACCAGAGCAATCAAAAGTGCTATTTAACGCAGATCCTCAAGAAACGATTCGCATAATTAACGGCTATATTGCTTATCACACTGATGGTCTTATTAATAAGACAAAATTAATATAGATTGGCTCATTAATAAAAATTGAGGTGACATTATGTCATGGATATAAGTTGATTGTAGTGGAGACTGGGCGACTCCTTGGGGATTAGCGGCTCATCGGACGCCCCGAGGAAAGCGACCAGTCGGAACGGAAATCAACCCATAATATGGCGAAGGGCCTATAGTTTATTAATAATGATAGCTATACTAAGTTGACCTGAAAGGAATTTTACAATGAATACACCATTTACATTTAAACATACACAACCAACGAATATGGACCCAAATAAAAAATACCCAGCGATTTTTTTATTACATGGAATGGGTAGCAATGAAGACGATTTACCACAATTAGTGCAGGACTTTAAAGAGCAATGCCATGTTTTTAGCTTACGTGGTCCTATTACGCAAAAGCCCGGCTATTCTTTTTTCACAATCCAGGAGGTTGGTAAACCAGACCGCGAAATTTTTGATAAAGTATTAGTTGCTCTACAACGATTTGTTTTAGAGGCTATTGATGAATATCAAATTGATCCACATAAAGTGTACGTACTTGGATTCAGTCAAGGGGCAGTTTTGGCACAGTCACTTGCTTTTGCAATGGGGAATTTAATTACAGGAATTGTAGCATTAAGCGGCTACACGCCAAAATTCGTAACAGAGGAATTTGCTATTCGTCCAGTCAATCATTTACATGCATTTATTTCACATGGTGATTATGATTATGTCATCCCGTCACAATGGGGCGTTGAAAGTAAAGAAAAATTTGAGCAATTTGGTGCTACTGTGACATTTAAACAATATCCAGATGGTCATGGTGTGACACCAGAAAATTTACGTGATCTAACTGCATTTTTAGCACAGGAATTACAAGATAATATTCAATGAAAAACAGGATGGTCAAGGAAATCCTTTAAAATGAGTTGATTCGTTCAAGGCTATTCTCCTATGGGGATATGTTGAGTCGTTCCTACGCTTATGTTATTGCTGACGCTACGCTTTCGCACAGAACTACAAAGCGCACAGTCGGAACGGAAATCATTCCCTCACTTTGCCGAAGAGCTATACTTTACCCTTAATTCCATTGATATAATTAGTTTTTCAACAAAATGAAAACCGAGACATTTAGGATGTCTCGGTTTCGTTTTATTTTTAGTGTATCAATCAAGAGTTATTTTGATAAACTTCGATCCTTGTCAGTCACGGCAGTTACTGCATCGTGAATCGTTGTTTCAAAATGATTGCTTTGTAATGAGGATACACCTTGGATAGTTGTCCCACCTGGAGAGCATACTTGATCTACAAGTGCCCAAGGATGTTCTTGTGATTGTAAAATCATTTTTGCACTGCCGAGTACTGCATTTGCCGCAATATCAAGCGCCATGTTTTTTGGCATGCCTTCACGTACAGCAGCACGTGCTAAAGCGTCAATATACATATAGGTGAATGCTGGTGAAGCACCACCAATCGTTGTAAATATAGAAAATAAGTGTTCAGGCACCTCGACAATCGTGCCAACTGTTTCAAATAGTGAATTGACAAGCTGAAGCTGAACATCTGATACTTGTTCACTCGCTGTAAAGCAGCTTGTAGAGGCACCGATAAGCGCATTAATATTTGGCATTACACGAATAATAGGGGTAACTTCAGATAGGTAACCTTGTAAATATGTTATATTTTTACCTGCCGCGATCGAAACAATAACATGGTTATCTTGTAAATGATTTTTCACCTCTGGTAAAACATCTGGTAACATTTGGGGTTTGACGCCGAGGATAATGACGTCACATTTTGACATAATATCTTCAATAGAGCTTGCGGCTTGAATACCGTAAGAGGCTGTTAATTTTGTTGTTTTTGCTTTGGTACGATTATAGCCATAAATCAAAGTAGGATCAAAATTTCCGCTTTTACACATTCCTTTAATAATAGCTGTTGTCATATTTCCAAGGCCGATAAATCCGTATTTCACGTGTTAGACACTCCTTCATATAGTTAAAACATACACCTTAGTATAGAGTAGATTGTTTTACTTGAATAGTAATATGCAAAGAATCAAGCCAATAAGGTTCAAATTCATGTCAGTCGGTGGTATCATAGAAGATGTTGTGAATGAACGTGTATCTCTATTTTAACTTCTTTTAGCGGGTGTCCAAACACCCGCTGAAATAGAGGAACTCAGTCTAAGAACGCCACGTCCTGTGTCAACGACTGAGTGACCAACATCACGTTGGCCCAAAGCCTCCGGCGGATGTCACGGAATCGGAATGGAGTTCTTAGGGGATGTTAGCCTAAAACCATCGCATCCATGCGATAACGGCTAACTGACCTGCATCGGTAAAAACGCCACGTCCTGTGGCATTACCGAAATGACCGACATCGTGTCGGCCCTCGTGCAGGCCTAAGCACAAAGCTGATTCCGGACGCAATTATGCCGAGGCATAATTGATTTAGGTAGAATATAAAGAGTAAAGAAATCATGTACTTTATGTGAACATTGAGACAGACTCTATCTAAAAGAGGTAGAATAATAATTTGATATGTCTATTGCAAAATTTGTCACTTTTTAATGATAAAGCGTGTAGAAATTAAGAGAGAAAAGGAATTAAGATGAATGGAACAAAATCTAAAAACGGAGCAGAAACTACAATCTTCCGAGCAGTCATTGGAGAAGTCCTCACGCTCTTCTATTTTAGCCCAGACAGTAAAAACAGGAATCATTAAATCCAATTTAATTCCTATGTGGGCTGGTTTAACGTTAGGTATGTACAAAAATAAAATGACTTTTGTAGAGAATATACCTGAAATTGTTTTCGCAACGATTGGCTCTGCACTTGTTATTGGTGCTGCTGGAGCATTTAATAATGTGTATGATCGCGACATTGATGCTGTAATGCCTCGTACGCAAAGTCGACCAACTGTAACAGGTGAAATGTCAGCTAAATCAGCGTTAATTTTAGCTTTTGCCATGCTTATTATCGGGGCATCTGTGTTGGCACTTGCTTCACCACTAGCTGCAGCATTTGGTCTCTTAGGGGTGTTTTTATATGTAGTACCCTATACTATGTGGACAAAACGACATACGATTTATAACACGGAAGTTGGGAGTATAGGAGGGGCGATTCCAGCGTACATTGGCTGGGGGGCTGTTTCTTCTGATATTACACATCCTGCGATACTTGGCCTATTTTTAGTTATGGTCATTTGGCAGATGCCGCATTTCTATGCCATTGCTATTCGTAAGCACGCTGATTACGAAGCGGCCAACGTTCCAATGCTTCCAGTTGTAAAAGGGATGCGACGTACTTATTATCAAACGAACTTTTATTTAATCTTATTAATATTATCAAGCTTTTTATTTGGCACTTTAAGTGTTGGTATTATGCTTGTTGCTCTATTGCTAAGCATTGCATGGCTTGTGATGAGTATTTACGGTTATCATAGTAATAAAGATCAAATAAAGTGGGCAACCAAAATGTTTGTTTTCTCACTTATCCATATGACAATTTTATTTACAACGGTTATTGTGTACTCTTTAGTAGGTGTTATTTTTAAATTGTATTAAAGTTTTTATCTTCATCAGCACGAAAAGCCAACAGGTTATTCTACACTTGTTGGCTTTTCCTTTTCCACCGAGATTATTTGACGACTTGGCCATTCTAATGCGTGTAACTGGCCTCCAAAAACAGCTCCACCATCAATACCAATAATATTATTTTCACCAAAATAGACACTGTAATCTGTTGGATTTTGGTGAAGTCTGTAGGTAGGTGTATGACCAAAGATTACAGTTTTCTCGTCTTGATAGCCTACATGAAATTCTTCACGAATCCATAAAAATTGTATGGGATCTGTCTCTGCTAAAGCTACTCCAGGAACAACACCGCCATGTACAAAAATGGCATCCTCTAATTCGATGTAAATATCAAAGGTTTCGATAAGTTGTAAATGTTCTTCGAGCTTTGGTAAGGTTTGAATAAAGCAAGGTAATGTCTCGTTTTCAATGGCATCCTTAAAATCGTCTAATTGATAACCGTAGCTTGCGAGTGTTGTATCGCCACCGCAAAGTCCCACCCAATGATTCCACGGCTTAGGATGGCCAGAACGACAGGCTTTTAGCATAATGGCTTCATGATTTCCTAATAGAACACGTGCACCTTTTGCCTGTAATTCCGCCACTAAGTTTAAAACGCCACAAGATGCAGGTCCTCGGTCAATATAGTCGCCAAGTAAAAATAACCGATCGTGCATAGTATCATAATTAGCTTTCAATAATAATTCTTCAAACAGTTCTAATTCCCCATGTATATCACTAATTGCTAGTATTCGATCCATAAAAAAGCATCCTTTCCAGTATTAGAGAAGTTATTATTAAGTATAGAGAATAGTTTTACAAATTTCGACTAATGTAACTTTTAACCAAAAGGTTGATTGTAAAGATATTACTTAATACGCTCGTTTTCTAGTTTCCTTTTATCATATGACGAAGTGATTCCATTATCTTATTCATTTGTCTATAGTGTTGGAATAGCGAGGGGGAGTATTGGTTACAGTCAGTTCAATACGTTTATGAAAGATATAGGGCTGTCAATTTCAAGTGCATTTATTTTGTATCAACAGCGCCAGAAGAGGTGAGGGGAAGCCATTAAAGAAAGTGATACAATAAATGCAAGAGGAAAATACAAATGAAGAAAAAGAGCAATGGAGAAGGTTAGTAGCGCAAGTACAGCAACATATACACTTGGTCTGCAACCTTTATACTCCTCGCGCATAACGTAGGTGTATTTGGGATGTATGCGCGAGTATAGTATTTAATTATTCTTGAAGCTTTTCCCATGCTTGCTTGGCTATTGACTCGTCGAATGTTGATAGTAATCGATAGTTGTCTGTATTTAAAATTCGAAAATGCTGACTAATGACGTTTTGTTGTAGGTAAAAACCATTGTACTCGCTAAGATTTTTCCACCATATGTATCCCCCCATTGTTTTCTCCTTAGGTTGTAAGGTTCCATTATTGGCGATTAAATCGACAACTTCAAGTGGATCTCCGCCAAGCTCATGCTGTAAAATCGTGCTATCTCGGCATAATGCACAAACCGCAATCGTTGTAGTCCAGCCAGTTTGAATACGGCCTTTTTCAATTTGAACAAGTGTTTTTTTAGAAAGTCCTAGTAAATCACTCATCTGATCTTGTGTTAAATCTTTTTCGGTACGGATTAATTTCAGTTTTTCTGAAATAAGTGTGATTAATTGTTCACGATTCAAATCCAAAACACCCTTTCTTTCAGATAGTGTTAAATACTATTATACATGAAAGTGGTCAGTGGTGTTTTCTGTTTGCTAGTAATTGTAGTTAAATCGCGGCTCATCACCAAAAGTTGTGGATGATATTTGTTAAAACGTATGCCATTTATCTACATTCAGTAGAAGACTCCCACCTTTGAAGGTGTTGAGATGAATGCGGATGAGGCTCCCTTTCAGTGGGTGTCCAAACACCTACTGAAATAGAATAACTCAGTTTAAGAACGCCACGTCCTGTGGCAATTTATCTGTGCGAAAGCGAAGCGACAGCAACACGGTTTTAACTGTGCGAAAGCGAAGCGTCAGCAACACGGTTTTAACTGTGCGAAAGCGAAGCGTCAGCAACATGGTTTTAACTGTGCGAAAGCGAAGCGACAGCAACACGGTTTTAACTGTGCGAAAGCGAAGCGTCAGCAACAACACACGGCTGGGTGACCAAAATCGTGCTGTTATTGCTGCCGCTACGTTGGCACTACGCTTTCGGACAGATAACGTTTTGCTTTCGCGCAAAAAACATCCTGTTGCCCCGATGCTCCCAGGAAAGCGCTCAGTCGGAACGGAAA
Organism: Lysinibacillus sp. NPDC059133; assembly: GCF_042755925.1. NCBI lineage: Bacteria > Bacillati > Bacillota > Bacilli > Caryophanales > Bacillaceae > Lysinibacillus > Lysinibacillus sp. NPDC059133. Next base: position 42,095 of record NZ_JBHZDH010000027.1, read on the forward strand.
TCAACCGCACGTTATGGTGAGAGCCTAAATCACAGCTGTTTAGGGGATTTTTGGTGTGTTTTTTCTGATGAATCACGAGTGTTTTGATTCGTTTTGCAACATAAAAAAACAGACTGCCCAGCAATCTAGGTATTGGACAGTCTGTAAAATAGTTAAATCTCGTATTTTTTTGTATCGGAAATAACGCGGAAATGAATTCCTTTAATTTGAGCGCTTACTTTATGACGTAGTGTATCAATATCTACTAATTCCTCATTATCATTGACACATTCTGCAATCTCTTGTAATAGCTTCGTAAATGCCTCTTTGAAGAGTGCACGCATATTATCAAAATCAAGGCTACGGAAGCTTCCGTCAATATCAAATGCCTCCACAGAATTTAATTGCTTTGAAGCACCAGCAAAGCGATCATCGTACACTGTGTAGTTTTCATCTGTTACTACGATAATATATAATACTTCCCCTGTAATTGTTTTTAATTCAATGTTCGTTTTGTGTTTTTTGACGTCGGTAATGATATGAATACCGTCCGAATGATATAGTTTAAACAATTTCATTTGTGATGCCCCCTGAAAATAGAATCATATACATAATTTCATTATATATTGATATACCTAATAATGGAATAAGGCGAAAGTATTTGAAAAACTAGAAAAACGCTAGTTGAATGAATATTGTTAAGCTAAAACTGCGAAAATTGTACTGGTTGTATTATGCTTCTGCTATAGCAGGTATAGTTTTGCGAAGAGGGCGAACCTCGATGTAATGAATCTGATGGCCTTGCTGCTCATAGATGCTAAATATATAGGGCGCTAGCTCAATGTTTTTTGTTGCTTTAATACCATTATTCACTGTAAGGAACCAACCGCCTAGTGTTTCGACTTCCTCTACATCAAGTGTTATATTTAATAGATTTTCAACATCTTCAATGAGCATTTTTGCATTTAAAATATAATGATCGTCACTTACTTTTCGGATTTCTGCAATTTCATCATCGTCGAATTCATCGCGAATCTCACCTACAATTTCTTCTAAAATATCCTCGACTGTTACAAGCCCTGATGTCCCGCCATATTCATCCATTAAAATGGCCATATGAATGCGCTCTTTTTGCATACGCACAAGTAATTCTTGAATTGGAATCGTTTCAATTACTCGAATGACAGGATTTATAAAATCTTCAAGGACTAAAGAATCGTCTGTGAGTTGCTCAAGTAAACCATGTGTAAACAATTCCTTGGCGTTGATGAAGCCTAAAATATTATCACGATCACCATTATAAACAGGGTAACGAGTATATTTTTCAGCAGCGATAAAATGAATCATTTTTGTAAAAGATTCATTTTTTTCAATTCCAATAATTTCTGTTCGAGGAACCATAATTTCTCGAGCAATACGTTCATCGAATTCAAAGACATTATTCACAAACTTTAGCTCTGTTTTATTGATTTCACCACTTTTGAAGCTTTCTGATAGCAGTAATCGTAATTCTTCCTCTGTATGTGATAACTCATGCTCAGAAGCAGGTTTCATACCGAACATGCCAACTAATACTCGAGCTGAGCCGTTCAAGAACCAAATAAATGGATACATCACTTTATAGAACAACATAATAGGTTTGGCAAAACGAAGTGTAATTACTTCAGCCTTTTGAATCGCAGCGGTTTTGGGTGCTAACTCACCAACAACAACGTGTAAAAATGTTGCAATGGCAAAAGCGCTACCAATTGTGAAAAACGTCATATATTTATCTGAAATGCCGATGAAATCAAAAAGTGGGAGTAGCATAAATTCAAAGGTTTTTTCACCAACCATCCCGATTCCAAGTGCTGTAACAGTAATACCAAGCTGACAGGCAGATAGGTATTCGTCTAAATGATTGACAACATGCTTTGCAGAAATGGCTCTTTTATTGCCCTCCACAACCAATTGGTCGAGTCTTGAGGAACGTACTTTTACAATGGCAAATTCTGTTGCCACGAAAAAGCCAGTTAAAGCTAATAAAATGATAAAAATTGATAAGTTGAGTATGGTCTCCAAATAGTCGTTCTGAATGAACAGAACGTCACCTCCTAATTATGAATAAGTAAAAGTAAAGATTGCATGAGTGCAACACTTTCGGGTGAAACATTTTTTTTTATCTTTTCAATCTTTTTATGGTCTTGTTTGTTCATTTGTTCAAGTAGGGAAGTTACATCCTGCTCTAAGTCTTGCATTTTTACACGTAGCATTTGTACATCGATTTCTTCATACGGAGTGATGTTTAGTTCATGCTGTATTTCTATGAGTGAAAGCCCCTCCTGTTTACGTCGCTCAATAAACTGAAGTCGTTCAATCATTGTAAGGGCATAGTAGCGATAATTGGATGCAGAACGTTCTGCTTCTAATAGGCCAATGTTTGTATAATAATCGATTGTTCTTTTTGTAATGCCTGTTTTTTCTGCAAGCTCGCCAATTTTTAATCTCTCTGTCCCAATGCAAACACCTCCGAACCATCACGTGATACTTTGATTATAACGTCCTGGTTTTATAGTATTCAAGTAATAGGTCGCAATATTTCAAAAATGTAAGATTTCTTTTGATGGTTGGGCTAATATGCTGAATGAACATAAAAATAGCTTTTCTAACAACTTAATGTTAGAAAAGCTATATGTTTTTGAAAAACTCAATGAAATTGTCATGTTAAACAAAATACGGCTCTTCAGCAGTACGAGGGTTGATTTCCGTTCCAGGCTACTCGCTTTCCTGTGGGCGAGCGCCGAGCCGCTTCCTCTGCTTTGTTGCCCCCTCATTTTGCAGAAGAGCCATACTATCTATAAATTTTTTATAATAGAAAAGCTACAAAGTTTATTTCTGTAAATATGTATCATATAGGTGATGAAGTGCATCTTCACCAGTCATTTCTAAAATTATTTCGTTATTAAAAATAAGTGTTACATTTGTGAGAGCGCCATCAATTTTATCATTCTTAATAGTGCATGTAACCTTTACTACACCTGTTTCTGCTAGTTGTTTTTTCAGCGTATCATCCCACGGTTGCTCAGAAAATAGTGGTGCTTGCCAAGTCCCTCTCACATGAAGCTCACTTTTTTCAGCGTCATAATCCCAGCGTACGTCACGTAAAATAGTTTTAAATAGGTCATTAACTGTAAAGGATGTATCTTTATAGTCAATGGCAATTGCTCGTATAGCATGTACATCACGACCAACTGCACTGGCTGCAGTGTCTGCTGCTGAATTTATGCCTGAAACCGCTTCTTTAATTTCAGATAATCGATCACCACAGCCAGCTAGCAGCGCGCAAAGACATGTTATACAAGTTAGTTTTGTCATCCATCTCACAAGTAGTCCCTCCAGTATTGCAAGTTGATACTACTATATTAACGAAAAGAAAACTATGAAAAAAGGGCATGAGAGCGGTAGATTGTGACGGTTTTGCAACGATGCTACCTCCACTAGATTGTTCGAGAAATTGGAAGTTTAAATGTCTGAAAATTTAGTGAATTTATCTTCATTCAGCAAATGTTTTTGTAGCGAAAGCGAAGCGTCAGGTACAAAAAACTCTCACCTCAGAGGTTGGTTAGATGAATGATGGTGTGGGTTCTTTTCCTTGAATGTCCAAGCACCAGCTGAAATAGAGGAACTCAGTCTAAGAACGCCACATCCTGTGGCAACGACTGAGTAACCAACATCATGTTGGCCCAAAGCCTCCGGCGGATGTCACGGATTTTCAAAGGAATGAGCATAAGGATGTTAGCCTAAAACCTTCGCATCCTGCGAAAACGGCTAACTGACCTGCATCGTGCAGGCCTGAGCACAATTCAAAATCCGGACGCAATTACGCCAAGACGAAATTGATAAAAGAAAGGGAGCGGTTTGTGATGAAGATTAATGATGAGTTACTTGAGCGATTAGGAACTTATTTCGTGTACCATGCTATTTATGAAAATTATGGCATTACCTTTGAAAATTTTGTGGAGCGTTGGTTACGGGGGATACTTGAAATATAAAAGAAGAAGAGTCGTGGTGATGTTTTTTAAACGACTCATTTTTTTTTTTTAAATATTTTTTGTTTTAATAAAATTTTTTATTGAACAATTGTTTCATTGACCAAAATTTTACAAAAAAGCGCCACTATCCATGAAAATAACGCCAATATCACACTGTTGATTAATAGGCTCAACTAGAATAGATCCAAAC
>NZ_JBHZDH010000027.1:46304-60354 GCF_042755925.1 Lysinibacillus sp. NPDC059133
ACACCCCCCAACGCATTGGTTCTGGGGGGCTCGTTTTTGTGTAAACGACAAAGAACACGAGCCGTGTTATTGTTTTCAACACGACTCTTTTGTTTACTTAAAATAGTTAGTGATAAATTGGTTGGCTTCTTGCCAGTTATAAACTCGTACGACATTGTCCGGAACAGCAAGACGATTATACGGAGTGTCAAATAATACGACCGGTATTTTTAATTCCTCCGCAAGTATAACTGCGTTATCATGCTTATCCTCAAAGAATGCCTCAACACCATGTTTTTTTGCTACAGAAACCTTATCGTGACTACCAATGAGCTCGATATGATCGTACGGAATAGACTGCGAATTAAACCAATTTACCGTAACATCTGATACATTCTCACCACGTGCAGAGATGTAATAAAGTTCGTAGTTTTCTTTCCACGTATTTAAAATATCTTTCGCATCTTTAGCTGCTTCAGATACTTCATACATAAATGGCTCATTTTCTTTAAACCATGTATTAAATGCTACTCGATCAACAGGGTGGGGAAATGCTGATAAAAAATCATATTCGCACACATCGTCGAGTGTAATATTTACATTGTATTGTTTATTGATATGTGGGATGAGTGTACTAGGACATGTCACTGTCCCATCGATATCAATCCCAAAGCGTGGCTTTTTCATGCTAGCACCTCCTTAGGCGTTCGCTTTTTCTGCTTCTTCAGCCGCACGTTTTTCTGCCATTTCAGCTGCTAATTTATCGATTTCCTTTTTCAACTCTTCAACCATTGTTTCTTCAGGCACTTTACGAACTGTTTTACCCTTCATGAATAGTAAACCTTCACCACGAGCGCCAGCAATACCGATATCGGCTTCGCGTGCTTCACCAGGACCGTTTACCGCACAACCAAGAACAGCTACTTTTAACGGTACATTAAGTTTAGAAATATATTCTTCTACTTCATTGGCAATTGAAATTAAATCAATTTCGATACGACCACATGTTGGACAAGAAATAAGGGTTGCCATATTAGAAGCAAGACCAAATGATTTTAATAGCTCACGTGCTACTTTTATTTCTTCAACAGGGTCTGCAGATAGTGAAATACGTAATGTATTACCAATACCTTTTGATAGAATTGCACCAAGGCCAGCTGCTGATTTTACTGTACCAGCAAATAATGTACCTGATTCAGTAATTCCTAAGTGTAAAGGATAATCAAAGGCTTTAGCCGCTTTTTCATAGGCTTCAATCGCTAGATTTACGTCTGACGCCTTCATGGATACGATAATATCGTGGAAGTCCAAGTCTTCCAAAATTTTAATATGGTGAAGGGCAGATTCTACCATACCGTCTGCAGTAGGGTAACCGTATTTTTCTAAAATATGACGCTCTAATGAACCAGCGTTTACCCCAATACGGATTGGAATACCTTTAGCCTTTGCTGCGTTAACAACAGCCTCTACTTTTTCCTTGCGCCCAATATTACCTGGGTTAATACGAACTTTATCAATACCATTTTCAATTGCTTTTAATGCTAATTTATAGTCAAAGTGAATATCAGCTACTAATGGAATATGGATACGTTTTTTAATTTCTGCAATCGCATCAGCTGCACGCTCATCTGGAACTGCGACACGAACAATTTGACAGCCTGCTTCCTCTAGACGAAGAATTTCCGCTACTGTTGCTTCGACATCATGTGTTTTTGTTGTACACATACTTTGAATGAATAATTCATTACTACCACCTATTGTTAAGTTACCGACACGCACGGGACGTGTATTTGTACGGTGACAAATTTCACTCATTAACTTTCTCTCCTTTTCGGGCCATACTTTCGACCGTCACTGACATTTATTTTAGCAGTGTAAGAAAATAAGGACAAGGAAGAAACGCTAACTTTTCATTTTCCACATTTGTTTTCAAATTCAAATGACAGCGGAAGCTTAATATTTTCACCAGGAACAAGAGCTTGTAATTGTAAGTGTGGGTTCAATTCATAAAAAAGTTGTAAACGTTCTGGAAAGGTCATGGGTACTTTTGCAGGATGAAGGGCAAATAAACTGTGAATGGTATCGCCTTGAATAGTCTGTACAGTGATATAATTTGGCTCTCGCTCCTTCTCACACAGGGCGTTTTCTGTATTTTTCGGATAAAAAGCAGCAAGATGTAATGATCCTTCTGTTAAATCTACTTTTATAACAAAAGCAAAAATAATAATGATCGCTGTTAACACAAAAGCACGCAAAAAATCCCCTCCTTTTCTACACTATATTTAGAAGAGAGGGGAATCATGCACATTATTTTGTAATTGGTTGTTTTGGATATTTTGTGATGGCTACGATAAGTAGAGTCACTGTTAAAAGTACAGAAAAAACAGAGATAATTGTACTGTTAATCGGTAGATAATCTGATAGCATACTTATTAGAATTGCCCAAGTCATGGCAAATGTAGTAGTACGCCAAATGTGACGGTATTCTCCGCGACGCTTCATGACGTTTAAGATCAGTAGTCCAGCCAGGGCATAGAGAGCAATTTGTGCAAAAATAAGCATTGTGGTAAAAACAAAAAGCATGATGAATGTCACGGGATACAAAAGCCATTTAACGCCTTCTATGTATTCAGTTATTCCATTTAAACTATTCATATCAAATGTATCAACAGACATACCAGCTGTAAAACGACCAAAAGAGAAAACTGTAACAACAGTAATTAGCAGAAAGGTATATTGAATGACTTTTCCGATAGGTAATAAACGATAGGCAGCAAGTTTTTTTGGATGAATTAAGCTATCGATCAATAGTTGTGAGTGTTTCATAAACATATCTCCTCCAATTGTTATTTTACCATGTTCAACTTTGACAAGATATGAATTAAGAAATAATAACTGAGAATACGATAATGAAATGTTAATATTGTGTAAAGAAGTTAAAGGTTATCTTTACTTTTTCCATACTATCATTTAAAGATTAGGAATAGAGTAGTAGAGACGTAGGAATTGGAGCGAATACAATTGACAATAGATTGGCAAAGCATACTGTTTCAATTTTTAGGCGGTTTAGGAGTCTTTATATTTTCCATTAAATTTATGGGGGATGGGCTCCAAAAATCGGCAGATGATCGACTGCGTGAATGGTTGAATCGTTTTACAACAAATCCTTTAATGGGTGTGTTAGTGGGCATAGTTGTGACGATTTGTATCCAGTCGAGCTCTGCAACGACTGTGATTACGGTTGGGCTAGTGAGTGCAGGGTTTTTAACATTACGACAAGCAATCGGTGTCATCATGGGAGCCAATATTGGAACAACAATAACCGCATTTATTATTGGTATAAATATCGGCATTTATTTTTATCCGTTATTAGCGATTGGTGCAGGGTTGTTATTTTTCTTTAAGAAAGCGACCTATCAGTATATCGGACAAATAGTATTTGGCTTCGGGGGATTATTTTTAGGATTAGAGTTAATGAGTGCAAGCATGCAGTCACTTCATCAATTAGCTGATTTTGAATCATTAACGCTTCATTTAAGCAATCAGCCCGTTGTAGGAATTTTTCTAGGGGCGGTTTTTACATTGCTTGTTCAAAGCTCAACAGCGACTGTTGGTGTGCTACAGGGCTTATACGCTGAGCATTTAATTGGCTTGGATGGCGCTTTACCTATTTTATTTGGTGAAAATATAGGCACGACTATTACAGCAGTATTAGCTTCACTCGGTGCTTCTATATATGCTAAACGTGCGGCAGCGGCACATGTGCTATTTAATATTATAGGTACAATCATTTTCATGGTGTTCTTTACACCATTTATGCATTACGTTCAGTGGGTTAGCGGGCTATTCCATTTAGAAGCGAAAATGCAAATAGCGATAGCGCATGGCTCATTTAACATTATTAATATGATGATTCAGCTACCATTTATCGGAGGATTGACTGTACTTGTCACGAAGCTAGTGCCTGGTCGTGATGGAAATATTGATGTGACAACGAAACATTTAGATCCGTCATTCATCGATACCTCACCAGCGATTGCACTTGGGCAAGCGAAGGAAGAAGTGTTACGTATGGGGGAACACGCGCTTCATGGTTTAGAAGAAACATTTTTATATATGAAAACAGGTGAGGCTACTCATATTCCTACAGTTTTACAATTAGAAGTAGCGCTCAATCATTTAGACAAGGAAATCACGAATTACTTAGTAATGGTGTCTAAGCAGCCACTTTCTCGTGCAGACTCAGTAAGACACCATACACTTCTAACAAATGTACGAGACATTGAACGTATTGGCGATCATTTTGAAAATATTTTAGAGCTTTTACAATATAAAGAACATCATGAAGTAAGTTTAAGTAAGTCAGCGCGACAAGATTTAATAGGCATGTTTAGCTTGGCGATTGAAGCTGTACGAAAGAGTATAGCTGCTCTGGATACGGCTAGTTTGAGCTTGGCACAGGAAGTAACGGAGCTCGAAAGTTTGATAGATGATATGGAAGATAAGCTACGACAAAAGCATATTGCGCGCTTGAATACAAATGAATGTAATGGAGCGGCAGGAATCGTCTATACAGATATCGTTAGCAACTTAGAGCGTATAGGAGACCATGCTGTAAATATAGCTGACTCTATATTAGGAATTAGGAATTAGGAATTAAGGAAATGAAACCTTCAGCTTTGTAAATCCGTATGAAAGGCACTGCGCGATTTAGGCGGGTTAATGAGGATTTTTGAGGATTTCTTTTTTGAGAATGAGCTATCTATGCATTTTTAGCTAGGAGGAAACAGTTCAGCTCCCGCCTGTAGAGGAAATCAGGAATTCTAACCTAACCTGATGCACGACAAAAGGAGAGGATTTTTATGGAAGTTGTTGGCTGGATCTTGGTGATTGCCTGCTTTATCATTTCATTTGTTGGATTGTTATACCCGATCATTCCAGGTGTGCTTTTTTTACTTGGTGGTTTTTTAGTATATGGATTATTTTTTTCGTTTGCAGAGTTAAGTTGGTTGTTCTGGGCGAGTGAAATTATATTTGTTGTCATATTATTTGTTGCTGATACTGTAGTAAATGCCTTTGGTATTAAAAAATTCGGTGGCTCAAATGCTGGCATGTGGGGCAGTACCATTGGTTTATTAATTGGCCCATTCGTCATTCCGGTTCTAGGAATATTAGTCGGCCCATTTTTAGGAGCGATAATTGCAGAGTTAATTGTAGAACGTCGTACATTTGGAGAGGCTGTGAAAAGCGGTATTGGATCTCTCGTTGGCTTCTTAGCATCAACACTTGCAAAAGCAGTAATCCAAATTATTATGATTATCGTGTTCTTTATAGCGATATAATTTTCTCCCTATAGTTTAGCTATTAAAAAAACAGGGTAGTATAGTAATCGTATTGGCTTTTCAGTCAAAAGGCTGAAATCTTTCATTTGAAGTATTTTTCGTTGAATGGTTTGACCAATTTTGATAATCTAAGGATGTACTAATTATTTCTTTACTTTAGGAGGAACTTAACTATGGCTTATGAATTACCACAATTAACTTACGCTTATGACGCATTAGAACCACATATCGATGCAAAAACAATGGAAATTCACCATTCAAAACACCACAATACTTATGTAACAAACTTAAACGCAGCAGTAGAAGGCACTGAATTTGCTGAAAAAGACATTAACGATCTTATCGCAAACATTGATGCTCTTCCAGCTGACAAACAAACTGCTGTACGTAACAACGGTGGCGGACATGCTAACCATACATTATTCTGGGAAGTAATTGCTCCAGGCGGTTCAAACACTCCAGTTGGTGAAGTTGCAAAAGCAATCGATGCTAAATTCGGTTCTTTCGATGCATTCAAAGAAGAATTTGCAAAAGCTGCTACAACTCGCTTCGGTTCAGGTTGGGCTTGGTTAATCGTTGATGGTGACTCAGTTGCCGTTACATCTACTCCAAACCAAGACTCTCCAGTTATGGAAGGTAAAACGCCAGTTCTAGGTTTAGACGTTTGGGAGCATGCTTACTACTTAAACTACCAAAACCGTCGTCCAGATTACATCGGTGCATTCTGGAACGTAGTAAACTGGGATGTAGTGGAAGCTAAATTCCAAGCTACAAAATAATCTCTGTTTATTAGAAGGCTATGTCAAAGGTGATGAATCACCGAGGCATAGCCTTTTTTACTGTCTTTTATAGGGTCTATAATGTTTGAGGTATCCTTTGCAATTTAAGGTGGAGGTGAATGCCCCAACACGCCTATTGGCTGAAAGGGAGGAACGATCGCCGGAAAATTTGGGGAAGCTTCACATTGTGCCTCACCTCTCAATATTTAATGTGAAAATTATTTTTCTAGCAATCGGTAAAAAACAGAAACTTTTTAACTTAAAGTGCCGTCAAATAAAATGATGTTTTCAAGCATAAATTCGCAAGTGCATGCTTTCCTGTCGTACCTTCGAATGGTATACTAAATATCGTGTGTATTTAAATTGTAATTAGATGAGGAGGGGAATACATATGCGCAAAGCACCGGGGAAAAATCGCGCGACGAGTGTTAAAGCAAAACATAACTCTAATTTAACATTTCGTATGAATGTCCTTTTCTTTGCTATATTTATCGTATTTTCGATGCTAATTTTTAGACTTGGCTATATGCAAATCGTAAAAGGGGAAGATTATGTACGCGATTTAGAGCGTAAAGAGGAAGTAGCTGTCAATACAAGTGTGCCAAGGGGCCGTATGTATGATCGATACGGGCGTATTTTAGTGGATAACCAACCAGAAAATGCTATTACGTATACGAAAATGTCGACGACAACAACGGATGAAATGGTGGAAATAGCAGAAAAGCTGGCACAATTAATTGAGCAGCCAACAAACCGCGTCACTTTACGTGATAAACAGGATTTTTGGATTATTAAAAATCATGACGCTGCCTATGCAAAGGTAACAGAGGCAGAAGAAAAGAAAATTAGAGCACAAGAAAATGTAACGGAAAGTCAAATCAATGCACAGATAGGTAAACTTGTTCGTGAACGAATTACAAACGAAGAATTATTGCAATTGACAGACAAGGACATGGAAGTGTTAGCAATCTTTCGAGAGATGGTATCAGGATACAATCTATCACCGCAAATTATTAAGAGTGAAAATGTATCAGCTGAAGAATTCGCACTTGTCTCTGAGCGTTTAACTGAATTACCTGGCGTTAACACAACAACGGACTGGAAGCGTTTGAAATTATCATCACTCGCTATTTTAGGACGCACAACAGTACCAGCAAAAGGGATTCCAAAAGAAAAGCTGAATTATTATTTAGCTCGTGATTATTCACGAAATGATCGTGTTGGTGAAAGTTATATTGAAGCGCAATATGAAGATTTACTGCAAGGACAAAAATCAGTGGTTAAAAATATTACGAATAAAAAAGGGCAAGTAGTTGATACCGTTACGACCTATAAAGGTGAGCCAGGGAAAGATTTAAAACTTACAATTGATAGCGAGCTACAATTAGAGACTGAAAAAATTGTAGAGCGAGAATTGCTTCAATTAAAATCACGAGGAGGCTCGTATTTACTTGATCGTGCCTTTTTAGTCATGATGGACCCAAATACAGGCGATATTTTATCAATGGTTGGTAAAAAGATTGAGAAAAATCCTGAAACAGGGAAATATGAAGTCGTCGATTATTCGTATGGTACCTTTACAACAGCTTATGAAGCAGGTTCTTCAGTTAAGGCGGCTACTGTTCTTACTGGCTATAATCAAGGAGTTATTTCAATGGGTACTTCAATGGGAGATGAACCTATTGTATTAGCTGGGACACCTACAAAAGCGTCAATTTTTAACCGAAGTGGATATATTTCGATGAATGATTTAACAGCTCTAGAGCGTTCGTCAAATGTTTATATGTTTAAAATTGCTATGCTTATTAATGGAACACCGTATAGCTATAAGATGCCACTTCGCTTAAAGGACGATACATTCTCGAAAATGCGTAATAATTATGCGCAATTTGGCTTAGGTGTAAAAACAGGTATTGACTTGCCAAATGAATTTAGTGGCGTACAGGGTCCATCTGGTCCAACGATGGGTGGTAAAACACTCGACTTAGCAATTGGACAATATGATACGTATACGCCTTTACAATTGGCACAGTATATCTCGACAATCGCAAATGGCGGTTATCGTATTCAGCCACATGTTGTAAAAGAGGTACGTGAGCCATCAAATGATGGGCAACAGTTAGGTCAATTAGTGAATGAAATAGGGCCAACAATTTTAAATCGGATCGATAATTCTGTAGAAGAAATTGATCGTGTAAAAAAAGGGTTACGTCTAGTTTATACAGGTACGCAAGGTACAGCTCGAGCTCAGTTTGCAAATACTCCATATACAGCGGCAGGGAAAACAGGAACAGCTGAGGTAGTGTATTTCGGACCGTTAAAAGAGTATTATGGTACGGAAACACTTACTTTTACACATGTTGGTTTTGCTCCTTATGAAAATCCTGAAATTGCCTATGCTGTTGTCATTCCCTGGGCGACAACAGGGCGTGAACATTTGTCAAATAATAACGTTATTGCTCGCGATGCTTTAGACAAATATTTCGAGTTAAAGGCAAAATATAACGCTGAAAAAGTGACAGATAGTAATGTGAAACAACCAATTTCACCAGCTATTACAAAAGACAAAATTGGTGAAGATGAGCAAGAATAAGAGAAACCGCTAGTGCATTTCAATGCCTAGCGGTTTTTTTTCAGTTTTAGAGTGTTATTAAATACGCGCGAAAAAACCACGGTATGAAAGATCATAATTTTCATAGCGTGGTTTATTTATTCTCCAATAGAAGGCTTATTGTACAGATAATTGTTGAATAGCTATTTCAAATTGTTGTTTCGGTTTTATTCCATAAAGCTCTATATTATTACAGAAATAAGACTCTACCATAAAATTAACGGCTTCCTGTAGGGTATATTCCCGATGTTCCATAACAAGTGTTAAATAAGTTTTAAAGTAATTGGCATTTTGTACTTTTGCATGTTTAATCACAAAGTCAAACTCCTCTTAGATTATTTCCTGACACAATTGCTTATTATAGCATCTTTCCATTAGGAAGCAAGTTTATCTTCACTCGGAAGAAGGATCCCACCACTGAAGGTGGTGAGATGAATGCGAATGTGATCCTTTTTCACACCTACTGAAAGAGAGGAACTTAGTCTAAATACGCGCAACAAATATTTTCTGTGCGAAAGCGAAGCGGCAGCTAAAAGTAAGCCAAGGCGAAATTGGTGATTGTAAATTCATCTTTACAATCATTTACAAAGCATTACATTCCTTTACGTCTCTTTTACGAACAGTTTATACGACTTCAACATTTAGTCATTATAGTAAAGATTGTAAGACAAATAACAATAAAAAATGTTAGTGACGGAGGCAAATGAGATGAAAAAGTGGAAGTACTTAACGATGACAGCGGTAATGGGGTCAGCATTAATGCTTGGGGCATGTGGTAGCGACTCTGCACAAAAAGGTAACAATGCAGAAACAAACGCACCATCGAATTCAGGACAAGATGCTGCTGACAAAAAACTGCAAGGGGCTGTAGCTGGAGATGGTTCATCAACAGTCGCACCAATTATTGAAGCAGTTGTTGAAGAGTATGCAGGGACTCAACCGAATGTCAAAGTATCGGTAGGTGTTTCAGGTACTGGTGGTGGCTTTGAAAAATTCATCGCAGGTGAAACAGACTTTTCTAATGCATCTCGTCATATAAAAGATGAAGAGAAAGCAAAACTAGAGAAAGCAGGAGTTGCTTTTACAGAGCTTCCTTTAGCATATGATGGCATATCCGTTGTCGTGAATCCTGAAAATGATTGGGCGAAGGATTTAACTGTTGAGCAATTAAAGAAAATCTGGGTTGAAGATGGTAAAACTAAAAAATGGTCTGATATAGATCCATCTTGGCCAAATGAAAAGATTGTGTATTACTCACCAGGTACTGACTCAGGAACGTACGATTACTTTGATGAAACGATTTTAGACGGTGCTGATCTAGCGAAATCAGCAACATTATCAGAGGATGATAACATGCTAGTTCAAGGTGTGGCGGGTGACAAAAACGCAATCGGCTTCTTTGGCTACGCTTACTACTTAGAAAATAAAGATAAATTAAATCTTGTGAAGGTTAACGGCATTGAGCCAACAAATAAAACAATTGAATCTGGTGAATACGCACCGCTTTCAAGACCACTATTTGTATACGTGAAAAATAGTGCTATGAAAGATAATGAAGCGGCATATGATTTCATCAAATATACACTTGAGCAGGGGGGAGACATGGCAGATGCTGTTGGTTATGTCAGTCTACCAGAAGATAAATATAGTGAAGCTTTAAAGACTTTAGAAGGCTTAAAATAAGTAGACATGCATAGAGGGAAAGAGATGTATGCTCTTTCCCTCTCTTATTTGAAAGGAGCACCCAATGGTTTCTCAAAAAGAAAACAAGACATCATCTGTGCAGCAATTAATTGCAAATTCACGCAATCATAAAACAAAGAAAATAGTGGAAAAAGCAATGCCAACTCTATTATTTTCTGCGGCACTTATCTCTATATTGACGACATTTGGCATTGTTTTCACCCTTATTTTTGAAACGTTTGAATTTTTTAAACGTGTTTCGATTACGGATTTCCTATTTGGTACACAGTGGCTACCGTTTTCAGGAAAGGAACCGTTATTTGGGATTTTACCTTTAATCGCTGGAACATTGAAAGTCACACTTATTGCAGTAACCGTAGCTGTACCATTTGGTATTGCTTCTGCAATATATTTAAGTGAATATGCAAGCGAAAAAATAAGACGTACAGTTAAG
The DNA here is from genome assembly GCF_042755925.1 of Lysinibacillus sp. NPDC059133. NCBI lineage: Bacteria > Bacillati > Bacillota > Bacilli > Caryophanales > Bacillaceae > Lysinibacillus > Lysinibacillus sp. NPDC059133. The sequence goes on from NZ_JBHZDH010000027.1 coordinate 57,153, forward strand.
CCTATTTTAGAGGTGTTAGCAGGTGTACCAACAATCGTTTATGGCTTCTTTGCATTAACATTTGTAACACCGATGTTACAGCAAATTATTCCAGGACTTAAACTTTTTAATGCACTTAGTCCAGGGATTGTTGTCGGGATTATGATTTTACCAATGATTACGTCACTTTCTGAGGATGCGATGTCATCTGTCCCAAATAGTATGCGTGAAGGGGCTTTAGCACTTGGAGCAACAAAGTTCGAAGTAGCCATAAGAGTAGTATTACCAGCTGCATTATCAGGCATTATCTCTTCAGTTGTTCTCGCCATTTCCCGGGCAATAGGTGAAACGATGATCGTATCACTTGCAGGCGGATCTACACCTAAATTCGATTTAGATGTGACAGACTCGATTCAAACGATGACTGCGTATATTGTACAAGTTGCAACAGGCGATGCTGGCTATGGTACGACAATTTATTATTCGATTTATTCAGTAGGATTCACATTATTTATCTTTACTTTAGTGATGAATTTAATTGCTCACTATATTTCGAAACGTTTCAGGGAGGTTTACTAGCATGCGCTATATGGATGACACGGCCGTCATGAAAAGAATGACAAAGCGTATTACATTCAATAAAGTTTGGAAGTCATTATTCTTCTTAGCAACGACCTTTGCATTAGTGACACTTGCTATTTTACTTTATCGTATAGTAACACAAGGTGCCGACTATTTAACAATCGATTTTTTAACAAATTTTGCTTCACGTTTTGCAGATAAAGCGGGCATTAAGGCAGCCTTAATAGGTTCACTTTGGCTGATGGCAGTTGTTGCTCCAGTGTCGATTATTCTAGGTGTAGGGACTGCAATCTATTTAGAGGAATATGCAAAGAAAAATAGACTAAATGACTTTATTCGTATGAATATTTCTAACTTAGCTGGAGTCCCTTCCATTGTATTTGGTTTACTTGGGTTAACAATTTTTGTTCGAATGTTGGGATTAGGGAAGAGTGTTTTAGCAGCCGGTTTAACAATGAGTTTGTTAATTTTACCAGTGATCATTGTTGCGGCGCAGGAGGCTATTCGTGCTGTACCGAATGAACAACGCGAAGCTTCTTACGGTATGGGCGCGACAAAATGGCAAACGATATTGCATGTTGTGCTACCAGCAGCTATTCCAGGGATTTTAACAGGAAGTATATTAGCGCTGTCTCGTGCGATTGGAGAAACAGCACCACTTGTTGTTATAGGCATTCCTGTTATCTTGCAGTTTTTACCAAATGGTTTATTAAGTCAATTCACAGCTTTACCAATGCAAATTTACGATTGGGCAAAACGTCCGCAAGAGGCATTTCAATATGTAGCGGCAGCCGGTATTTTAGTACTTATGGCAATGCTTTTACTGATGAACTCTATTGCCATCTTTATTCGAAATAAATTCCAAAAACGTTATTAATGAGGTGACCTTATGGTACTGGGTATAAAAGAGGAAAAATCTGTTGTCAAATCGATTCATACGGCTACAAAGCCTTCTGCTGATGTTGCCAAAAAAGTAGTCTATGATACACGTAATTTAAATTTATGGTACGGTGATCATCATGGTTTAAAAGACATCAATTTAAGCATCTACGAAAATGAAGTAACAGCTATAATTGGTCCTTCTGGCTGTGGGAAATCTACTTATTTAAAAACCCTAAATAGAATGGTAGAGCTTGTACCAAGTGTTCGAACTTCAGGGGAAATAGTATATCGTGAGCGCAATATTTTAGATAAAAGCTATACTGTTGAGGAATTACGCACTCGTGTAGGTATGGTATTCCAGAAGCCAAATCCATTCCCAAAGTCTATCTACGATAATATTGCATATGGTCCACGTATCCATGGCATCAAAAATAAGAAGATTCTTGATGAGATTGTCGAAAAATCTTTACGTGGTGCAGCCATTTGGGATGAAGTTAAGGATCGCTTAAATCAAAATGCATATGGTTTATCAGGTGGTCAGCAACAGCGAGTTTGTATTGCACGTTGTTTAGCGATAGAACCAGATGTTATTTTAATGGATGAGCCAACATCCGCACTTGATCCGATTTCTACATTAAAAGTCGAGGAACTTGTACAAGAGCTGAAAAAAGATTATTCAATTATTATCGTGACACATAATATGCAACAAGCGGCGCGAATTTCCGATCGAACAGCATTCTTCCTAAGTGGAGAGGTTGTTGAATACGATAAAACAGACGTTATCTTCCAAACACCCGCAGATCAACGTACTGAAGATTATATTTCAGGTCGTTTCGGCTAAGGAGGAGCAGTAGATGGTAGTACGTGAACGTTTTGAACAGGAATTAAAAGAAGTCCAAGAACAATTTATTGAGATTGCTAATAGTAGTATTAACGCACTTAAATTAGCATTCGAAGCATTATTAAATCAGGATTTAGAAACATCGTTAAAAATTCTTGAGGACGATTTAATCATCAATCGTCTTGAAGAAGACATCAATGATCATGTTATTTTAATGATTGCGAAGCAACAGCCTGTAGCTACTGATTTACGTCGTCTTATGGTGCTTGTCAAAGCGGCATCTGATATGGAGAGAGTAGGGGACTATGCGGTTAATATTGCAAAAGAGACGATTCGTATTGGCAAAGAGCCACTTGTCTTTCCTACAACAAACTTGCAAACGATGTGTAATAAGACAGTAGAAATGCTAGAAAGTATTATTAAAGCTTTTACAGAGGAAGATACTGCTCATGCCAAGGAAATTGCTGAGCTAGATGATTACGTCGATGATTTATATGGAGCGACAGTAACGCTATTGCTACGTGCTGGAGCTGAAAATCCAGCGCATATTTCTCAAATCACCCACTTAACATTTGTTTGCCGATATTTAGAGCGCTCAGCTGACCATGCAACAAATATTGCTGAACATTTATTTTACTTAGTCAAAGGTAAACATTATGAATTAAATAATTAGTAAGAGAAGAGCCAATTATAGGCTCTTTTTAGTTTGTCGACATAAGAACAAGTGTATCAATAAACAAAAGGTTGATTTTCACTCCGAGTTGGCGCTCTCCGCGGGCTTGGCTTTAACTACTTTCAGCAGGTGTTTGGACACCCGCTGAAAGTAGTTAAAGCCTCCGGCGGATGTCACGGAATCGGAAAGGAGTTCTTTGTGCAGGCACAAAGCCGATTCCGGACGCAATTATGCCGAGGCATAAT
>NZ_JBHZDH010000028.1:0-58834 GCF_042755925.1 Lysinibacillus sp. NPDC059133
TGAGCCAGGATCAAACTCTCCATAAAAAGAAATTTGATTAGCTCAAATTGTTTTGCTGGCATCATGTTTGATGTCCAAAATTTTGTTTCGTTCACCAACTCAAGGTTAGCTACTAAAAACTTTATTGATTACGTTTTGCTTGTTCAGTTTTCAAGGTTCATTTTGTTGTTGTTGTTTTTAACAACTTTATCATCATAACTCATCTTCGACAAGAAGTCAACAACTTTTTTAAAATCTTTTTTTTAAGTCGTCCTTCTTGTTAAGGACAAGTAATAATATATAATATAGCAATTTAAAAATCAAGCTTTTTTCGAAAAAAGTTTAAAAATCTTTTTCTCATCCACTACAAATAATAGAATTCCTACTATAACAATTAATCCACCAATAATTTGTGTGGCTATTAAATACTCTTTAAAAATGAGAAGAGCTAGAACGGCCGCGCCAATTGGTTCAAATAATATCGCAATAGAGACTACATTTGTACTAACGTATTTGATAGACCAATTAAATAGAGTATGACCAAATAAATTAGGCACGATCGCTAATAAAATAAACCATATCCAGTCCATAGTTGGATAGGGGCCGAACGATTCACCCTTAATAAGAACATAGATAAATAACGTAATTGTACTAACAGCATAAACAAGCATCGTATAGGTCACAAGAGATAACCTCTTACGTACATCTTGTCCAAATAAAAAGTAAGCAGTAACGAGTGCACACGCAATAAGAGCAAGCATGTCTCCATAAAATGCAGTACCGCTAAGTTTAAAATCTCCCCAACTGATTAAAATACTACCAACAATAGCAACCGCTCCTGCAAGTATGGTTTTCAGAGTAATGTTCTCTTTGAAGAAAAAATATGTACCTACAAATGCAAACAACGGCTGTAGTGTAACCAAAACTGTAGAACTTGCTACAGAAGTGTAATGAAGTGATTCAAACCACAAAATAAAATGGAAGGCTAAAAATATGCCTGCAACTGAAGAAAATCCCCAATCACGTATTGTTAATTTCTTTATCTCGTTAGTGTACTTCCCAAAAAACAGAGGCGCCATTATTAACACTGAAAACAACATACGGTAAAACGCAATAACCCCTGCTTCTGCATTTGCCAATTTTACAAATATAGCAGATAAGGATACAGAAATAACACCAATAAATATAGGAATGTATGGATGAATTTTTGGTTTCTCCATTAAAACCAACCTCCAATCAATTTTGCCTAGGCATAATTACGTCTGGATTCGGCTTTGTGCTATCCGTGATATCTACCTGAGGCTTTAACTTATACCCGCATTTATCGAACCACCAATAGAAGTGGCGATTTCTGTAACTACTTTAGTTCGCTACATAAAACATTTGTAACTGACGCTTCGCTTTCGCTACATAAAATAATTGCCGAAAGAAGTTAAAAATACTTATACTTCATTCCTATCGTGATGTACAATACAAAAAAGTAATGTACATATAATAATGACACCTTGCATATCTCTTAGCAATACGAAATATCTGTGGAGGGTTGCGTATGGAAACATTTGAAAATTTGATTACATATGAAGTTGGCATAAAATTAGTAATTGCAGCCACATTAAGTTTAGTAATCGGCATCGAGAGAGAATTAAAAAAGAAGCCTGTAGGATTAAAAACGAGCTTAGTTATCGCTACATTTAGCTGTTTATTAACTGTTATTTCGATTGAAACCGCCTACTCAACACCCCCAAGGTCGGAAATCAATATTACAATGGATCCTCTACGCTTAGCTGCCCAAATTGTTAGTGGAATTGGATTTCTTGGAGCAGGTGTTATTTTAAGGCGCGGGAATGATAGTATCTCAGGTTTAACAACTGCAGCAATGATTTGGGGAGCTGCGGGGATAGGAATTGCTGTTGGCGCAGGCTTCTATATAGATGCTACTTTGGCTGTTATTATCATTGTCTTCGGCATCGAGGTTTTATCGCCGTTCCTAATGAAAATAGGACCAAAAAGGATTCGTATGCGAGAAGTATCATTGAAAGTTCAGATTAACAATGATGAAAATAGTGAATCCTTTTTAGCATTTCTAAAGGAAAACAATATTATTATCGAAAACATACGCATTCAAGATGTTCCAAATAATGATAATGTTTTTCACGAATTAGATTTACGCTTATCATTAATAGTTTCTGATAACTTATTGTCATTTTATCGTTCGTTACGAGCACTACCCTATATAGAAAAAATCGAAATGGAAATTTTAAACTAGTTGGAGGGTTCTTTCGTGGGAGAAATATTGAAACTATTAAAAAACGGGAATAAACCTTCTCTGTTGGCAGCAGTTGTCAATGCCTTTTTAGGAATTATTAAAGGTGTTGCCTTCTTCTTTACAGGTAATGTTGCCATGTTTGCAGAAATGATGCACTCACTAGGAGATGCAGCAAACCAATTATTCGTTTATATCGGCTCAGCGCTTTCGAAAAAAGCACCGACAAAACAGTTTCCTGGAGGCTTTGGCCGAATAGTAAATTTAGTTTGTCTTTTTGCTGTTATAATTGTGGCAATCCTTTCTTATGAAACTATAAAAGAAGGCTGGCATCATTTTATACACCCAGCTGGAGAATCTAAAGGAATGTTCATTGCACTTGGCGTATTATTGATTGGTATTGTTTTAGAAGGGTCAGTTCTTGCGAAGGCTGCCGTTGAAATACTACATGACGCTGGGCAGGAAAAAACGGGAATAATAACTGCTATCCCTAAAGCTTTTCCCTATTTAAATCGCGCAAAACCAGCAACAAAATTAGTGTTTATGGAAGACTTAGTGGCTACAGGAGGTAACTTCTTGGCCTTCGCAGCTATTTTAATCGCACACTTTACAGGCTGGACAAGAATAGAAGGACTTGTATCAATGATTATTGGTTGTATGATGTTCTATGTAGTAGCAAAAGTTTTCCTTGATAATGCGCGTGGGGTTATTGGTGAAACAGACGAAGAAATGCTAAATCATATTGCTCATCTTGTTATGGATGACCCAAACATTAAAGATATTGTTCGTTTAGAGGTCGTTAAAGAAGGTGAATTTTTACATGTGGAATTAGTTGCCGAAGCTGACCCCAACTTATCACTCGCTTTTCTAGATGATGTACGCGACCATTTAACAGAGGTCATTTTAAGTCAGAAGGGCGTATCAAAAGTGGCCATTTTATTTGATGAAGATGATGGGAAACTAGCTTGGGTGCATATTGGTGAAAGACCGAAAAACTCAACACCCAAACAATAACATCATGATCCAAAATAATTTTTCTAAATAAAATAAATAGCCAATTGCCTTATTTCAGGCAGTTGGCTATTTTTTATACCAGTACTAGATGACTTTGTTCTCGTTTAACTTCTTTTGTATCTTCTATTAAGCAATCTAGAATCTCTTCATTATTTACAAAAACATGATCTGTTATCATAAAAGTTAATAACATTTTTAATGCGATAACCTTTTTTACACCTTGCTGTTGAATAACGATTTTTGAGAATTTTAATGTTGCCAATCGATTAGCTAATGCATATTCTTCTGCATTTGTAATCTCTCTTCCATCTGCATAGCAACCTAATATGAAATTACCCGCATAAGAATCTTTCAATACATTAGGATGCATAGATCGGTAATGTACCTCTGCAATTGAATCATCATTATTCATCATTTGATGAGTCACCAAATAATGTTTTAAAGCACCTTTTAAATCAATCGCAATAGCTGTATCTGCTAGTATTGTTCGATAATAAACTAGCACTATTTCAGTATCTCCTAAATAAGGTTCCACTTCTACAACGATTTCCCCAGAAGGACGTACAAAAACTTGTACATTTGCTTTATTTACACCATCTGTAAAGGTAATATTCGTTTGGCCACATTGTAAGCTTTTTAAAAATATACTTTGATCAACGATATATCCCGTGACAATTTGGTCATTCTCAACTTGCAGTGATTTCGTTTCAATCCCCAATACTTCTACACAATTCTGCATTTTATAAACGTGCCGCTGAAATGGCGTCTTTATGCAACCCGATGTGACATTGCAATCTTCAAGCATTTGTTTCAACATTTGTCCCTCTCCATCCTAGTTTATTATTATCTTTATTTTAATAAACATAGTTGAACAAATTCTGAACAATTTTACAATTAACGAGAACATTCGACAAGGACTTAGTTATTTCCTAAGATTTTTGTTAGGACACTGGCACAATAAAAAATATGAGACTACAACGCGTAGCCTCATGTCTATTTTCATATTAAAGAGCGTTTTGCAAAATAGTTCGCACATCTTCTTCCTGTAATTTGTTGAAGTTTCCAAAGGGTCCATTTTGCATAGCATGCTCTAAAATTTGCTGGAATTTTGAATCATCAATGTCATAATCCGCTAGGCGACTTGGAGCTCCTAGTGAAGACCAGAATGCCGATAAACGATCAATCCCTTCGTATGCAACCTCTTCTGGGGACTTCCCTGTTGCGTCAACACCGAAAACGCGTGTTGCAATGCCTGCAAAACGCTCTGGATTTACGGGTACACTCAGACGCATCCAATGTGGTTGTAATATTGCTAAACCACCTGCGTGCGGAATATCGTACACTGCAGATACAGCGTGCTCAATATTATGTGACGCCCAATCACCGCGAGAGCCAATTGATAAGAATCCATTTAATCCAATTGTTCCGGCTAATAAAATCGTTTCACGCAACTGGATATTCTCTAAATCTTCTATCAATTTAGGTGCTGTTGCAATGACAGTTCTTAATACTCCTTCACACATTTCATCTGTAATCGGTGTATTCGTCGTATTATGGAAATATTGTTCAATTACATGCGACATCATATCAACCATACCGTAAACTGTATGATTTTTTGGTACTGTCACTGTATACGCTGGATTTAAAATCGAAAATTTCGGGAATACAGCAGGGCTACCCCAGCTTAGTTTTTCCTCAGTAGCCGCATTTGTAATAACAGAGCCTGAGTTCATTTCGGAGCCTGTTGCAGCTAGCGTTAATACCGTTCCAAGCGGTAAAGCGTCCTGCACAAATACTTTACGCTTTACAATATCCCAAGCATCGCCATCATATTTTGCACCAGCGGCTATTAATTTAGAACAGTCAATTACGGAACCGCCTCCAACAGCTAATACTAGATCTATTCCTTCTTTTTTACAAAGATCAATACCAAGTCTTGCTGTTTCTACACGTGGGTTTGGCTCAACACCGCTTAGTTCAAATATTATTTTATCCGCTTCTTGTAACTTCTCGATGACAGCATCATATACACCATTTTTCTTAATGCTTCCTCCACCATAAACAACTAACACCTTTTCACCATGCAGAGCTAACTCATTTGATAGCTTTTCCAGTGCATTTTCACCAAAATGTAACTTCACTGGATTATAAAATGTAAATGAATCCATTCAATTCGCCCCTTTCTACTCGGATTTTCTCATATTTATATTGGAGAAAGCAAAGAATAAAGATCCCTAAACATGAATCATGTAAGCATTATAAATACTAAGAATTTTCTCTGGTACTGAAATACCAATTTCCGATAATTTTTCTTGTATCCTCTCATAGCACTTTATACAATCCTGTTTTTTGTTTTGCACAATTAAAAATTCTAGTAGTAGAAACATATAGTTTTCGTTAAACTCATCTAGCTCTAGCATCTTTTGTAAACAGTTTAATTTTAGTAATGAATTAATAGAAATTGTAGTAGTAATATACATTTCGAGTACATGTAAGATCCCTTGCTTTAAGCGCAGCTGGGTTTGAATAGCCCAAGAGTACTCCTCCTCCGCTAAAAAATCACCTTCATAGTAATTTAAAAGCTGCTGGATGGATATTTCATCATGCCTTTTCTGCTCTAGCAAATAAATAAATTTATCATAATCACTAGCAATTTCCACATTTAATTGATAATGATTATTGACCAATCGAATTGGATCTTGAATACCTTTTTCTTTAAGGTGCTTCCTTAACTGGTAAATAGACGTATGTAAGTTACTGGCCGCCTTCTCAAATTCTAAATCTGGCCAGAGCTCCTCTATTATGACAACGTTTAACATAGGCCTTTTTTGATGAAACCATAAATATAAAAATAGTTCTCGCACTTTCCTAGTACGCCACTTCATAACCTCATGCTGGGCATCCAATAAATAAAAGCTTCCAAATGTATGTGCATATAAGAGATGTTCTTTTTTCACTTTTGCTACATCTTCTTGTAATTGCAACTTCTGCTGCGCTTTGATCAACGCCTTTATGAGCCGCTTCTCATGAACAGGTTTTAACAAATAATCCGTTGCCTCTACATCAAATGCATCCACTGCAAATTGGGCATGTGCTGTAACAAATATTATTTGTGTAGATGATGATTTCCCTTTTAATTGTTTTGCTACCTGTAAGCCATGCACATCAATCATTTCTATATCTAGAAAAACAACATCAATAGATTCTTTTTCTAGAAAAATCAGGGCATCGGCTGCATTCGTAAATGTTCCTTTAATAGAAATCTGAAATTGTGTAAGTCGATTTAACTTGAAACGTAAAACATCAATAGCCATTTTTTCATCATCTATGATAATAATATTCATGCTTCATCACCCTTCGGTAATAATATTAGAATAGTTGTCCCCTTTCCTTCCTCACTATTTAAACGAAGGCTCGCATTTTTCATTAATTTAAATTTTTTTAACGGATTTGTAAAACCAATGCGCGAACTTTCTTCATTAATTAATTGTTGTAACTTTTTAGCGGGTATACCTACCCCATTATCTTGTATTTTAATCCGAACAAATTGTCCTTCTCTCTGGACACTTACTTCAATTGTACCTCCTTCTGGCTTTTTGGAAATACCATGAAAAACGGCATTTTCCACTAAAGGCTGTAGCGATAATGCTGGAATCATAAGTTGTATAGACTCATCAATATCATATTTGACAGTTAAACGATTACCAAAACGCATCTTTTCAATATAAAGATATGCTTTTACGAGTTCCAATTCTTCTTCAATCAACACCATACTGTTACGATAATGAACATTGAGCTTTGCACGGAAGTAAGTTGCTAGGCAGTATAGTGCTTCCCTTGTATTATCCATATCGGAATAGCTCAATCCAATAATTGTATTGAGTGTATTATAGACAAAATGAGGGGTCACTTGCGCATATAAATAATTCATCTCAACTTCGATTGCATCTATTGATGATTGTCGAACCGCTAATAATGATTCTATTCGTATAAGCAATTCATCCGTTGCTACAGGCTTTCGTAAATAATCATTCGCTCCTACTTGCAAGGTTAGCACTAAATCAGAATGTTTCATAATAGCAGTTAAAACAATGATTGGTAGTTCTAACATGTCATATTGCTTGCGCACTTGCTTACATAATTCATAGCCCGACATACCTTCCATCATTAAGTCGACTAGCATACAATCCACTTGATTCGTTTTGATGTAGTCGATAGCGTCAAAGCCATTATCAACACCAATCACTGTATAGCCCTTTAGTGCTAATACATCCGCTAAAACCTTTATATTGACATGATCATCATCTACTACAAGTATTTTTTTATCGTTTCCATTATGAATCAACGGTAGCTCAAGCTGTAATATTTTGGATGTATTGGTACGTGAGACGATTGCGAATGAGTTTTCAATACCCACTTGCTCTTCTGCTGCAAGAGGCATTGTGAATGTAAAGGTTGTTCCTTCACCTAAAGTACTTTTTACATAAATATCACCATTTAATTTATCTACAATATTTTTTGCAATGCTTAATCCTATTCCAAGGCCCTCCTTCTGATGATTATTTTTTACTTGATAAAACGAATTAAAAATGCGTTCTAAATCCTGAGCGGAAATTCCTTTTCCGGTATCTCTCACCTCGATGACCATATGTTTCTCTTTCTGATAGGCAGTTACAGTAATTTCTCCAATTTCGGTATGCTGGATAGCATTGTGTAACAGATTGTACAACACCTGCTTAAAGCGCAATTCATCTGTCAGCATGGGCGGCAATGTCAAATCTACTTCAACGAGTAATCGTACGTGACTATTAGTAGACATCACACTGCGAATTTCTGCTACTACTTCATTAATCACCGTTATTGCCACTGTACGAGGAGAGACACGTATTTCGCCAGACATATAATTGGATGAAAACAGTAAATCCTCTACCAAATAACCTAAACGCTGCGTAACATTATGAATTAAAATCACTTGCTCCTGTTGGGTACGCTTCAACGGCCCCTCAGCACCTTCCATTAGTGATTTTGATAAATTCAAAATCCCATTTAACGGTGTGCGCAATTCATGGGAGGTTTTCAGTAAAAATTCATCCTTCATTTGATTGTGTACTAATAGCTCTTTTGATAATGTCTGTGCATCCGTAAAGGCCTGATTCATACGATAGTTTAGGAGTAAAGTGAAGCCAACTAATGTACAACCCAAAAATGTCAATTCACTATACTCATTAGGTACTTCTGCTAAAAAATTAATGATTACTAATAACGTATAACAGCAACCTCCTGCGAAAATGATTAATATATATCGTGCACCTTCTAGTTTTTTCAAGATAACACGGATTAACATCAGTTGCGTGTAGCCAGTTAATAAAATAATCAAAGCTACATATGTAACTTGTCGAATAATCATTGCTTGTGCAGTCATTTCACTTGTATCGAGATAAAATGGATTATAAATACCATATAGAAAAAAAACGCAACCTAGTGAAATAACAATTGTATTGACAATTTTTTTATTCGCCACTTGTGGATACATAGTATAAAGAAAAAGTATTTGACAAATATCGATTAGAGGGATAACACCGAGCTGTAAACGTGACTGGGTAAACGTTTCTTCTATAGGAAAAACTTGAAAGAAAATCTTGTGATTAGTAAAGGACGACTGAAAACCTATCAGTAACATATAAAGTCCGAAAAACAATTCTTCTTTCCTTTTGCGACTTTGTCCATAGATAGTCAGGTAAATGATGCCAAAAACGATATGTCCAAAAATCACCAATACATCAATCAACCTCTTGTGATCGTAGAAATTCTGTATGCTCTCCCTTGTTCCAAATTCAACAGGATAAATCATTCCCGCTGTTGGATATTTATTGTAGCTAGCTACTTGTATTAATATATCAAGCTCTTGCTCGTTACTTTGCCCCATGACAATAAATGCATCATCGTTTTCTGATTGAAAGCTCGAGAAAGATGTACTTGGATTCCCTTTTCCCCCAACGTTGATACCATTAATAAAAACACGACTAGATGAGTGAATATAGCGAAAAAACAAACCATACTGCCCTTCTGTAGGCACCTTTACTACGAGATGATAGGTACCAACAAGAGGACCTTTTTCATTGAATTGAAAATAATCCTCCCATTTATCAGGAACTTTCATAGATATACGTCGCTCTTCGAAATCATCTAATGACTGTTGAGGCGATATCAGAACATTCGGGTAAAAGGACCAATCCCCATTGAGCTTAATGGTGTTATTATTTTCAAGTTGCTCATTTGAAACAACCGCCATTCCCTGTTTCACAATGCTGTCATTATTTCCCGAAAAATGATGCCTATTCCCTACCACAAAAACTATGGCAAATAACATGAAGATACTAACCACTATTACAAAATCTTTTTTCATTATTATGTTCTCACTATCGTTTGATTTATTTACATAGATTCGATTGCTTAATCATTTATTTTTTTATGTAATTTTTTCTATTATAAAATAATTGAACAAATTCTGAACAATAATTGGGAAGTTATTTAATAGTTTACCCATTCACAAAGCCACGTTCAAACAATTCATTAACATATTCATAGTAGTCAGAGGTTGTTTTGACATCCGTAAATACTTCCTCATTTGCGGCTTTTGCCATGTTTGATGCCACAACAGCAATTGCACTTGTAGCCATAGTTGTAGCCATAGCTACTTTAAATAGTTTGTCGTAAAGTGCAGTGCTATTTTTCATCTTTATGTTCTCCCCTTCACTAAATATCGGCTTCATGATTTTCCTATTTAGTCTATCAATGGATGCCTGAACAAAATCTGAACAGATCTTTTAAAAATATCAATTTATTAATAAAAACTCTCTTCAACCAATAAATAACTGAAAAACAGGCTAAAAAATACTTAGCCTGTAATTGCCATACTTATTCAATTAATTTGCTCTTGCCCCTCTTCATCGATGAAATATGCATGAGGTTTCGCTGCCTCTTCAATTTCGTTAAATGCCCAGTGAGATGCCTTCACATCTGGGAAGCTTGGTGTTGTCACGCCCTGTAGTGAACCGCGTTCAAACATACGGTTCATCATCACTACTGCTTGGGCACGTGTTAAGTGCTCATCTGGTGCAAAACTGCTATCTGCGCGACCGTTAATAATGCTTGCATTACGATTTGCCTCGATAATCCATTGAGCCCAGTGGCCTTTTGTATCCTTAAACGTGATAGCTACACCTTGTTCTACAGAAAGCTGCTTGTAGTTGGCTACCACTGCTGCCATTTCTGCTCGTGTGATATTTTGACCCGCATGGAAGTTTCCATGGTCATCACCGTTCATAATGCCCTGCTCTTTGACAAAGGCAATAGCCCCTGCTGCACTATGATCTTTTGCCACATCCTTGAATGGTGCAGTATCTACTGTGCCATCTGTATAGCCTAAGATACGCGCAATCATCGTAGCTACTTGGGCACGTGTTACGTTTTTCTCCGGACCAAATGTACCATCAGGGAAGCCTTTAATGTATGCTTCATGGTGGTGAATAACTTGCTCTTCTTTCTTTTCTACCTGAATAATCGTAAATGTACTGAATTTGTTCACTGTGAAGCGTAAGCCAAGTTCACCCTTCGCCATTGTCACGACTTCAGGGAATACCACTTTTTTCTCGCCATCCGAATGTTCAATAAACACTGCTAGTTGGTCTAAAAATGCTTGACGCTCCGCTGTATCTGTCGGTACTTTTACGCCTTTTAATGGCAGTGTTACTTGAACAGGTCGACTTGGCATATTTGTTTCAATCGTCATTGGACGAGCCACGACACGTACATTGTTGCTTTGTAGTGTCTCACGAACCACTCTCTCCACTCGAGCACGTTCTTCAATTGCCTTGCGCTCACTTTCCTTTTTCACAGGTACTAAACGGAAGTAGAAATTATCATTCAAACCGTCCATTGAGCTGAGTGGAATTGCAATCAGTCCATTCTCTGTAGCAAATTCTAATGATAAACCATTGTCATGTAGTAATTGTAGAGATTGTTTCGGTATTTCTATCGTTACTTTATCTACTTCATCATTGACATCCGGAATGACGATACGAACAATGTTATTGCCAATTCGTTTCGCTTTTTCTACAGCTTCCTTCGAGTTCGCTTCTGTTAATACCACAACATCTGTGATTTCACTGTTGGCATGTTTTGTGCGCTCAATTTCCACTGTTGTTTTTTCCAGTGGGTTTTCGCCATCAATTTCTAATGCCACTTGGATTTTCGTTGTAGTTGTACCAGGTTTAGTCGTTGTTGGTGGTGTTGGAGCTGTCGTCCATGTATCTCCGCCACCGCCTGAGCCTGATGACGAGTCAGCGGCACGATAAACCGTAATTGTATATTGTTTGACTCCTGTACCATCTTGAACCGTAATAACCACGGTATTTGCACCGACTTGGAGTGGAACAAGACCAGTTGTCACAACTTGTCCATTCACGGTCATCGTCACTGTAGCACCTGAATTGCTTGGTAGTGCTGTAAATGTTAGTTGAGACGTTGCGTAATTCACATTCATTGTGTAATTTGTGACTTCTGATGAGAAGTTTGGACTTAATGCACCTGTTGATGGTGTTAGTGAGCCTAGACCTGATGTTGGTTGTGTAGGTTTCTTTACAAGTGCATTCTGTGCTGCTGTTAATACTTGTAAGGCATCGTCTATTTCTGTTTGCGTAGCGCTTCCTTTTGTCAATATAGCTATCGCATCATTTAACGCTTTTTGGTAGTTTGACCAACTTTCTGGTGTATAGCTACCTGCCGATAAGTTCGTTGATTCATTTACCTTGGCTTGCAATGCTGTTTTATCTACTGTAGGAGCAGTCGGGGCATCTATTAATGCATGACGCGCTGCAACTAATTTTTCCCAAGCTGCATTTACCTCTTCTTGAGTTGCTTGAAGATCATTGAATACATCTTGGGCATCTTTTTTTGCCGTTTCAAATGCAGACCAACTATCTAGCGTATAATTCAACTCGCTAAATCCAGCGACAATTGTAAGCTCTTTTTGCAGATTAGTTTTATCAACTGTTTTATCTGAATCTATAAACTCCAATGCATCATGTTTTGCTTTTAAAGCATTGTAAGCTGCGTCTATGTCAGCTTGTGTTGAATTTGGATTGTCCAATACAGCTTTTGCTGCACTCAATGCTGGCTCTAAGTCATTCCAACTTTCAGGAGTATAATCTTCTTTTGTTAAGCCTTCGACAATCTCCACTCGAGTCGCTAAAAGTGATTTATCTGGCGCATCGACTGTTAAAAGTTTTGATACTATGCCAGATGTATGACCATTAATTTCTGCTGTATACTCGACATTGTATGTGCCATTAGGTATATCTTTGTTCGGTGTGATGCTCCAGTTTCCATGTTCATCTGCTGTTGTTGTTAACGTTATGTTATCAGAAATTTCGATTTTTACTGTTGCACCTGGTGTTGCTGTTCCAGTAAATGTTGGTTTACCTGTACTCACCGTTTCTGTTGGTGCTGTTACTCCCACTGTTGGATTTGGAGCTGCTGTATCTACCGTCATGTTTACCGTTTGTTTTGCTATCTTGTCGCCTCTTTTTGCCTCGACTTCGATTGTGTAGTCGCCATCTACTAAGTCAATGCTTGGCGTGAATGCCCAATTGCCACTTCCGTCAACCGTCGCATTCCCACTCGCATTTGGTACTTCATTGCCGTCTTTATCTTTAATCACAACTCTCACCGTTGCGTCTTTATCTACTGTTCCTTTAATGTCTGGGTTTTTAGTGTTCACTTTACCTGTTGGCTCCGTGATTTGTAGAGATGGTATGGCAGTGTTTGTCATAGTTTCTTCAAAGCTATTTACCGGTACACCATCTGTACCTGTTAATTTTCCTTGTCCATCATACTCTACTTTTACGGATTTACCAGTGGTATCTGTCCCTGGTAATGTAATCAGTAATTGCTTTGGATCAGCTGGATTTACTTTCACATCGGCATCAGTTAGTGTAATTGTTTCAGTACCTACTGTCACTGTAAACCCAGTTGCTTCAGGTGCTGTTAATTTGATGTCTTTATCAAATGTCACGATAATTTGATTTTGATTCGCTGTGATTTCTTCCACTTTCACACTTAGTGGTGCTGGTGCATCCGCTGCAAATGTGAAATATTGACTATTGGCTAATGTCGCTTTTGCAGCATAATGAGGTGCGCCATTTAAAGTAATCTCTGTTAATGTATATTCAGTTGCTAGTGCAAAATCTGTATCGCTGTCCCCTACTCGTAATGTTGTGTTTTCTGGAAGAGCACTCTTTGGAATGGCAATTTCTACTTCACCAACACTTCCTGTATTTTGTACTTTCCAAATACGTTCAGCATGATTTTTGTTAGTAGTGCCGATTTGCTTTGTGAACGCTAGATCCTTGCCGTTATCGGCCCAAATCAAATATTGTCCATCTGTAAGCGTACCTTGATTAGTCAAATTTGTAGCTGTAAGTGCATCAACACCAATTGCAACCTGTGTACCTTCGTTAATGCTTCGGCTTTGCTTTTGTTCAAGTTCCTCTGCATCATCACGACCGATACCAGCGATATTTTGTTGATACTTGGTGTTTTCAGTTGCATCCCATACAATAGCGTTATTTGTCGCTACGTAATTGTTAGTACCATCATTTAACGTAATCCCATATTTTACGGCTAAATACGTTTCAATTTTAGCAGCATCTGCACTTGTTTCCCCATCATACAAAATAACCTCTGCCACATCAGCATTGAGACCTGAGAAGTTACTACCAGAAGCTCCAGGTCCAGTAGCCCCAATAACAGGTGTAAATGTAATTGGTTTAATTGTAATTGTTGGTTGACCTACAGTAGTCAGCTGTCCATTTATTCTTGCTAATGCCTTTGTGCCATCATCATTCATTTCATAGTTTGCCATTTGGAATATTTTTCTGTTAGCAGGTCCAAAAGAGCGCCATGTAGAGTTTGCACCTGTCCCTACTGCGAAATAGTTTCCACCGCTTCCACCCCCACCTAAAATCTGAGTACCGTACTTGATTATTTCCGTAGAACCAACAAGTGCCCCTGCAGTCCCAGCTTCAGGCCATTTATAAACCGCATATCCAGACTGGAAAGTAATCTGTTTATCTCCTACTAATTTAGCAGATTGATTATAGTGAGCTGCTCCACTTGGGTTATCAAATTTTACACTTGGGTTAAAGTTCACACCATTTACGTTATACTTCGGTGTTCTCTCTTCTTGTCCTGTTGGAATATCAAGTGTAAAATTCACTGGTGCTACAGATTGATCAGCCCAATGTGTTAAATTTCCAGCACTTTCTTTTACACCTTCATTTGATTTCAACCATAGTACTGGTTGTGTACTTACACCACCCGGATTCACAGGATCCGCTGCTTGCGCTTTTTTAGGCAATCCTGTCAGCGAAACACTACTTGTCACAAGTGTAAGTGAAAGCATAACAGTAAGTGAACGCTTCCACCATTTTTTCTGTTTCGTTTTGCTATGCATCCTTTTCCCTCCTACCTATTTAAAACTCCGTTGTTCTTCATTAAATATTTTCGCCCTTTCAAATTTTTAACACCGTCATACTTCAATTTACTATAGTCTTCCTGAACAGAATCTGAACAATTAGTTCTATTTGTCTATATATCAGTTCTATCTACCTGCACAAATAATCTATCCATATGTTCAGATTTTGTTTAGGTAGTCATTGTATAGTAGAGACAGTACATAGAACAAAGGAATTTTGCTTATGATTATGTTAAATATTGTAATTATTTGGTTTGTTGTTATTTTCGGTGGATTAGGTATATTGAAATATATGCTTATACAAAAGGAGCGGAAAGTAAGAAAAGCGATGTTAGAAAAGCGGCTGGAGCATCTTATCCAAACGAATAAATACAAATCGCCCCAAGAAAAAAACGAGTCATCCTAATGATATAGGAATGACTCGTTTTGTATTTAAATATTGATTAAACCCATCCACGGAAGCGTGAAGCTTCTGCAGTGCGGCGAACACCTACCATATAAGCTGCTAAGCGCATGTTAATGTTACGTGTTGTCGCTGTTGTATAAACGTTTTCAAATGCATCAACCATTTTTTTGTATAGACGTTCTTCAACTTCTTCTTCTGTCCAGTAATAACCTTGGTTATTTTGTACCCATTCGAAGTAAGAAACTGTTACACCACCAGCAGATGCTAATACGTCTGGTACAAGTAAAATGCCACGATCAGTTAAAATTCTAGTTGCTTCAGAAGTTGTTGGACCGTTCGCTGCTTCAACTACGATTTTTGCTTTAATGTTGTTTGCATTATCAGCAGTAATTTGGTTTTCAATAGCAGCTGGCACTAAAATATCACAATCAAGTTCTAGTAATTCTTTGTTTGAAATTGTGTTTTCAAATAATGTTGTTACCGTACCAAAGCTATCGCGACGATCTAATAAGTAGTCGATATCTAAACCTTCAGGATCATGTAGTGCACCATAAGCATCTGAAATACCGATTACTTTTGCACCTAAATCATGCATGAATTTCGCTAGGAAGCTACCTGCGTTACCGAAGCCTTGAATAACAACGCGCGCACCTTTAATATCAATGCCACGTTTTTTCGCTGCTTCTTGGATAACGATTGTTACACCTTGTGCAGTCGCACGGTCACGACCTTGAGAACCACCAAGCACTAGTGGCTTACCTGTGATGAAACCTGGAGAGTTGAATTCGTCCATACGGCTGTATTCATCCATCATCCAAGCCATGATTTGTGCATTCGTAAATACGTCTGGCGCAGGAATATCTTTTGTTGGTCCTACGATTTGACTGACTGCACGTACATATCCACGGCTCAATCGTTCGATTTCATCCATAGACATTTGACGAGGGTCACAGATGACTCCGCCTTTACCACCGCCATAAGGTAGATCCACGATACCACATTTCAATGTCATCCACATTGAAAGCGCTTTAACTTCTTCCTCAGATACGGCCGGATGGAAACGAACCCCACCTTTAGTTGGTCCTACTGCATCATTATGTTGTGCACGGTAACCAGTAAATACTTTTGTTGTACCATCATCCATTTTCACTGGAATACGCACTTGTAGCATGCGAAGCGGTTCTTTTAACAATTCATACATTGCTTCGTCATAGCCAAGTCTATTTAGAGCCTCTTGAATGACTTCTTGAGTTGATGTGAACAGATTTAAGTTTTCAGACATTATTAAATCGCCTCTTTGTTTTTATAATGATAGTATATCGGCATCATTGTAACATACTTCCGAATTGAAATGTGAACATTTTGTTAAACTTTAAAAACTTTTTCAATTTGCTCAATTGACCAATCTAAATCCTCTTGTGAAATAACAAGTGGTGGCGCAAATCGAATGACAGTATCATGTGTTTCTTTACATAATAGGCCTAATTCTTTAAGCTTTTCACAGTACGGACGTGCTGCCTCTGTTAATTCCATTCCGATAAATAAACCACGACCACGAACATCTTTAATGACTGGGTTGTTAATTTCTTTTAATTTCCCTTTAAAGTATTCACCAAGTTCGTGTGAACGCTCTGCTAATTTTTCATCTAGTAATACTTTAATTGAAGCAATAGATACAGCACATGCTAACGGATTACCGCCGAAAGTTGAACCATGTGATCCTGGATTGAACACACCTAAGATCTCGCGATTTGCAGCTACACAAGAAATCGGGAATACACCGCCGCCTAAAGCTTTACCTAAGATGTACATATCAGGCTCTACTTCTTCCCAATCACATGCGAACATTTTACCTGTACGTGCTAAACCAGCTTGGATTTCATCTGCAATGAATAAAACATTGTTTTCACGGCATAGCTCGCGAGCAGCTTTTAAGAAGCCTTCTGTTGGAATGACAATACCAGCTTCACCTTGAATTGGCTCAATTAAAAACGCTGCTGTGTTAGGCGTAATGGCAGCTTTTAATGCTTCTAGATTACCGTAATCTACTAACTTAACATTCGGTAACATAGGACCGAAGCCACGACGATATTCTTCGTCAGACGATAAAGATACAGCAAGCATTGTACGGCCATGGAAGTTACCATTACATGCAATGACTTCAGCCTTGCCATCTTCTACACCTTTTACATCATATGCCCAACGACGAGCTGCTTTAAATGCAGTTTCTACCGCTTCTGCACCTGTATTCATCGGTAATACCATTTGTTTATTCGTTAATTTCCCAACTAGCTCATACCATTCACCAAGGTTTTCGCTATAAAATGCACGAGAAGTTAATGTTACTTTATCAGCTTGTTCTTTTAACGCAGCGATAATTTTCGGATGACGATGTCCCTGATTCACAGCAGAGTAAGCTGATAGCATATCTAAGTATTTATTACCTTCCGGATCTTTTACCCAAGCACCCTCAGCCTCTGCAATGACGATTGGTAGTGGATGATAGTTTGCAGCACCAAAATTTTGAGTTTGTTCAATAACTTGATCTGTTTTTGTCATATAGTATTCTCTCCTTACGTTCATGATGAAAAATCTTTGGAAGACTATGTTTTTCTATAAGTAAATTTAATAGAACAATTTCGCATTTTCTGAATATAAAAAACAAGAATCGGCCTAGCTACCCCTAGGTAAGCCGCTACAACGTTAGCGTCTGCGGTTCTTGCTGGGCCAACTTTACCAGGAAGATTCTCGCAGATTCTCTTATCAGCCCCGGCCAGATTCGGTTTTGCGCTTGCACAAAACCGAATCCGTGACATACGCCGAGGGCTATAACTTCTTTCATTCTGCTAAAGAAGTTACAGCATTTCTGAAGTTGTTTTTGCTTGCATGTGAAGTTGTAGATAGTCAGGGCCACCTGCTTTTGAGTCTGTACCTGACATATTGAAGCCGCCGAATGGTTGGTAACCTACGATTGCACCTGTACAGCCACGGTTGAAGTATAAGTTACCTACATGGAAATCTTCACGAGCTTTTTCTAAGTTCATACGATTATTTGTAATAACTGCACCAGTTAAACCGTATTCAGTATCGTTTGCAATATCAATTGCTTGATCGAAATCTTTAGCTTTTGCAATCGCTACAACTGGCCCAAAGATTTCTTCTTTCATAATACGTGCAGAAGGATCTACGTCTGCAAATACTGTTGGTTGGATGAAGTAACCAACTGAATCATCAGCTGTACCACCTGCAACAAGGCGACCTTCTCCTTTACCAATTTCAATGTAATCTGTCACTTTATTGAATGCTGCTTGGTCAATAACTGTTGCCATAAAGTTTTTAAAGTCTGTTGGATCACCAACTGTTAACGTGTTAGTAAGCTCCATTACACGATTAACAACTGTGTCATATACATCTTCAACGATAATAGCACGAGAACATGCTGAACATTTTTGACCAGAGAAGCCGAATGCTGATTTTACGATAGATTGTGCTGCAAGCTCTAAATCTGCTTCTTTATCAACAACGATTGTATCTTTACCGCCCATTTCAGCGATAACACGTTTAATCCAAATTTGACCATCATTTAATACAGATGCACGTTGGTTAATACGTAAACCTACATCACGAGATCCAGTGAAGCTGATGAAGCGTGTTTTTGGATGATCAACTAAGTAGTCACCTACTTCTGCACCAGAACCTGGTACAAAGTTCACCGCACCTGCTGGAAGACCAGCTTGCTCTAACACTTCGATAAATTTATAAGCAACTACAGGTGTTGTTGAAGCTGGTTTTAACAATACAGTGTTACCTGTTACTAAAGCTGCAACCGTTGTCCCGGCCATAATTGCGAATGGGAAGTTCCATGGTGAAATGACAATACCAATACCTAATGGAATATAGTCATAACGGTTGTATTCACCAGGACGGCTTTCTACAGGTTGACCTTCTTTAACACGTAGCATTTGACGACCATAGTATTCTAAGAAATCAATTGCTTCTGCAGTATCTGCATCAGCTTCAGCCCATGGTTTACCCGCTTCTTTTGTTAAAAGTGCAGAGAATTCGTGTTTACGACGACGAATAATTGCCGCTGCTTTAAATAGTACGTCTGCACGAATAGCTGGATCTACTTTTTTCCAAGTTTTAAATGTTTCGTCTGCAGCTTGCATCGCTTTTTCAGCTAGTTCTTTGTTTGCCTTTGATACGCGACCAATTACTTCTGTTTTCTTTGCAGGATTATATGAAACGATTTTATCTTCTGTCGTAATACGTTCGCCACCGATAATAAGTGGGTAGTCTTGACCTAAATAACTCTCTACTTTATTTAACGCTTCTAAATATGCGTTGTAATTTGCCTCTTGAGTAAAATCTGTGAATGGTTCGTGTTTGTATGAAATCATACTATATCCTCCCTCGTGAGATGTGTTTTAAGTGTGCAAAAAACATTGACGCAAAATATCTTTGCGTTTAGAATATTCTTACACTTATAATAATGCAAAATTTTGTTGCATATTTCAAGTAAAAAATTTTTGAGGTGCAAATTTTATGAAAAATTCCGAACCCTTACTCCCTTTTTATGAGTTTATTACAACGAATGTAACTGTTGGTATTCATGCTGTAGATCTTTCTGGCAAAACAATTATTTATAATACGAAGATGAAAGAAATTGAGGGATTTCATTTTGATGAATTAGCAGATCGTTCTGTTATTGAAATGTTTTCTTTCCGCCAGCATGAAAGTACTTTAATGCGAGTCTTACAAACAGGTAAAAAGGAAATTAATGTAAAACAAACGTATTGGAATAAAAATGGCCATGAAATTACAACGATTAATGATACTTTTCCACTTTATGTCGAAAATAAACTAATTGGAGCTATTGAGTTTGCTCGGGACATTACATCACTCGAAAAACTAGTTTATCAGCCCCTTCGTCGATATGGTGAACCTATAACATTCGATATGATTACAGCTGTTTCTGAATCGATGCGACAAGTAATCGCAAACGCCAAAAAAGCATCAGCAGTGAAACTACCAGTATTACTTATTGGTGAATCGGGTACAGGAAAGGATTTAGTCGCAGAAGGTATACACCATGCAGCATCGACTGATCCTGAAGCATTTGTAACTCTAGTAAGTCGTCACTCTGCACAATCTGTTTTAGATAAATTACAGAAGCACTTACAGGATGACAAGACATACACTTTTTTCTTTGAACGCATTGATTTTTTAAGTCTAGACATTCAGGAGCAACTATTAGAGGTTTTACAGTCTCTTCCACAGTCAAAATACATGCTCATTGGCAGTGTAGGAAGCGACCCCATTACATTGATCGCAGAAAAGAAACTTTCAAAATCACTGTATTATTTCTTTGCTACAATGGCCATTTCCATTCCTAATTTAACAGATCGAAAAGAAGATATTCTTCCATTTGTAGATGATTACTTCAACCGCCATCAAGAACGATTTGCTTCAAATGTCGCGGAATTATCACCTGATGTACAGGATTTATTTTTGCAATATGATTGGCCAGGAAACTTAAAGGAGCTTGAGCTATTACTAGATGAAACAGTGTCGTTTATGACCACTGAATCAACAGTTACCTCAGATTTATTACCAATGCATTTCCGCTTCAAGGTACAGCAGCAAGACGTATCTAATCACGAGCCGGAATTCTTTATGTTCCAGCAACAGAATGATGTTATGCCGCTCGATGCTTATTTACGTGAAGCCGAATCCTATTATGTGCAAAACGTCTTAAATTTATATGAAGGCAATATTACAAAGGCCGCTAGTGCACTTGGCATGAGTCGTCAAAACCTACAGTATCGAATTCGAAAAATAAAAAACCAATAACTTTCAGCTATAATTAAATACAAAAAACGAGGATACTTTCCTACTTGAAAGTATCCCCGTTTTTTATCCCGCATTAACAGGCAGTAATTGATCTGTACCGAAAGCGAAGCGTCTGGTATAAGACTCCCACCTAAAATCCAGTAAAATAACTGCCTGTAAAAGCCCGATTGGTGAAGACTAATAATCAGTGGGGGCCCCACTGATTAAAGTTTCACTTTATTGTCCTGACTGCTCGATCCAGTCCTGTAATTTATCTTTTAAGGAATTAAAACCATTCGCATCCGATTCATCTACACGGTCCTGCAATGATTTACGTGGTGGTGCATCTTTTTTACGCAATGTAGCTGGGCGCTCCTGCAAAGCACGAATCGATAAACTAATTTTTTCGGCATCTTCATCGATTTCAAGTATCTTCACTTCTACCTCTTGCCCAACTGACAAAAATTCACTAACGTCCTTTACAAAGCCGTACGTAATTTCGGAAATATGCACAAGGCCTTGTGTATCTTCATCAAGCGCAACAAATGCACCGTACGGCTGTATACCTGTAACTTTTCCAGTCAACACGTCTCCTAATTCATATTTTTTTCCCATAAACTTTGCCCACTTTCTTTTTGTTTGCTACGTATATATCACCATAAATTATAACATACGTAAATTAGTGGGGCAAAAAATCTCCTTATTCGTTAATAGCACTAATTAGGTAATGTTGTTCACCATTTTCGGTTACTACAGGGATTAATTCGAAAGATAATTGCTGTCCAATTACCCCTTGCGCCGCACCTTTTACAATTGTTCTAATACTAAGTGACGAGCCTCCCATTTCATAAAGAGCTTTAAAATTTTCCATCCCATCAAACTGAACAACTGTATTTATATCCAAGTCATCAGTTAAAAGTCTCTGAGCTATGTCACGATCACCAATCCCATTAGCATATAAAAATAAACTAACGATATTAATTGGATTTAATGTCTCTATAATTGCATCATTCTTCGTTTTAACATACTCATCGTAAAGAGATTTAGTTTGCTCAATCCAACCTTCATTAATCTCTATACTAGTTGTTCCATCATCCGTCTGCATAAACGTGTCTTCTCGCAAATATAAAATTCCCATCCAGATATCATATGTTGTTAACTGTTCTAGCGTTTTAGATTGTCCCGATAACTTTATTTCATCTAGTATTAATTGTGCTGTTTTGCGCATTGCCTCACCATATCCGCCATTCGCAATTTTAGTTAACAAATCCATATATTCAGGTTTGAATTGACCAGTTTTTGTACGAATAGGATTGGTTTCAGTTCCCTTAAAAATGGCAAGCCATGTATTTTCAAACTCTCCCTTTAATACGTTAAAATTGTCCGTCTCAGTAGATTTATCCGCTACAAGCGTTTTTTCATAGAGACGCAGAATAGTTGCGGAATCCTCTATAGAATAGAGTAAATCTCCACCAACAAGCAATGAGCCCGTAGCTAGGTATTTAAAATATCCTAATACATTTGGGTGAAGGCGTTCAATATATTCAGGCGCGTCTTTCCCGAATACAGGATTTGGTCGAAAACTATAACTTTGTCCATTATATTGTAATTCTAAATATTGCTCTTTAGCTGTAGCAATTAATTTATTTAGATCTGCAGGTAGACTTTTTGGTTTTTGTGATAAAACTTTTTCATATTGAACAAGCTTATTAGAATAATAGTTTGCTATCTCTTCTGCTGGGTATGAATATCCACTATAAAAGTAATAAGATTCTTCAAATGACATAAGATTTCCGTAAGTTTCGATAAGTTGTATTTGCTCACGTGGCGTTTGTAGATTATCCAATGTATTTTTTGCCAAACTGTTCAAAAAGTTATTATTTTTGTTCTGTACCCCTTGAAACAACTCTTTTCTTTTAGGTAATGAGTTCACTTCATTGTCTGTAGTTTGAACTAATGCTATTTCACTAAACTCTTTCTCCGGAATGTCGAGCTCTTTACGCATTTGTTCACGTTTTTCTTTATATTCTTTTGTAAAGTTTGAAAGCCATTCGTCATATGCTTTTTCTTGTTCTTGTTCAGCTGTTTGAACAAATGTCGATGGATTAATCACATACGACGAAACGAGAACACCTACTAAAAGTACACTTGCAATGCATGCTATCCAGACGGCTGGCTTTTGCCATTTTGAGGGAGGCTTTTGAGTTGTTACTGTTTCTTGTGATTGTTGTGTTACATCTTCTGCCTCGATTTGTGCGAAAACGGCTTCTGGATCTAGCTGTGATTCTAGGCGATCATAGGATTTTTTTAGAAGCTCCATTCGTTTTTCAAACTGTCTATCATCCATTATCAACACTCCCCTCCTGCATTAACACCACTTTGAGCTTCTCCTTTGCACGTAATATACGAACTTTGACAGTTGATAACGCAATATTTAGTACCTCTGCTATCTCCTCATACTTTAATTCATGGAAGTAAAATAATATAAGAGGATAACGATATTTTTCATCAAGTTCTTTAATAGCATTATGTAATAACCTATCCTCTTCAAAATTAAGGACATGCTTTTCTGCCGAAGATGAGGGCATTTGTTGCTGTGCACTTAGCCTTTCTTCCTTTGCTTGCTCTCGTTGTTCTTTGCGATAATAATCACGCGTTGCATTCAATGTGATTTTATAGAGCCATGTCGTAAAACGATCCTGCTTAAATTGATGTAAAAAACGATAGAGCTTCACAAATACCTCTTGTGAAACATCGGCTAAATCATTACTATGCACGCCGCATTGAAAAGCAAACTTTTCAACTGTTCGCTGATGTATTCGGATCAGCTCTATATAGGCGCCTTTGTCTCCTTGCTGAGCCCGTTCTATTAATTCAGTTTCTGTCACAGTCATCCCCCCCTTTGCATATGTAACGAACCCTCCCTCCTAATTGTTACATATTTAAATATATTTTGGATCTTTACCATACAGTGTGGTTGATTTCCTTGCACTCCGCCGCTAAAACCATCTATTCAGCTACTAAAATTATCCTCCTGCACAAACCAAAATTAATGTGAAAACATCTAAATCATTTGCTGAAATTAGCTTGTGTTATGGGCATATTGCGGTAAAATAAAGCCTTAGTATAAGGAGGATTAATTTTTGTGTCTTCGAGAGATCAATTTACATCTAAAATCGGGTTTATTTTAGCTGCCGCTGGAAGTGCTATAGGGTTAGGAGCTATTTGGAAGTTTCCTTACATGGCGGGTACTAACGGAGGAAGTGTCTTTATTTTACTATTCATCCTTTGTACATTTTTCATCGGTTTGCCGGTGTTAATTGCAGAATTTATGATTGGTCGCCGTGGGCAAAAGGATGCCGTCACGTCGTTCAAGGAACAAGCACCAGGAAAACCGTGGTACTTAATAGGATGGAGTGGCATGATTATTGCCGGTCTAATTCTTTCATTCTACAGTGTTGTTGGTGGTTGGATTTTAAGTTACTTGGGCCGCGCCATCACATTCCACCTCAATACTTCTAGTTCAAATACTAATTATGCAGATTTATTTGGTAACATCATTTCAAGCCCATTTGAAGCAGTCCTTGTACAAGGGTTATTTATGTTGTTAACAGTAGTGATTGTATCAGCAGGTATTAAAAGTGGGATTGAAAAAGCTAGTACATGGATGATGCCTCTATTATTCGTCTTCTTCATCGTATTAGTGATACGCTCTTTAACATTGGACGGTGCAATGGAAGGCGTCAAATTTATGTTCGTCCCTGATTGGTCCTACTTAAATGCGGAAACGTTTTTAATGGCACTTGGACAAGCTTTCTTCTCATTAAGTGTCGGGATCGCGGTAATGATCACATACGCTTCCTATTTATCAAGAACAGAAAAGATTGGAAATTCAGCGATCAATGTTGCATCGATGAATATCATTATTTCTTTACTTGCAGGTCTAGTAATTTTCCCAGCAGTGTTCGCACTTGGCTATACACCAGACCAAGGTCCTGGACTCGTATTTATTATTTTACCTGCTGTTTTTGAGCAATTACCTCTTGGTGGTCTATTCTTAATGATTTTCTTCGTACTTTTACTATTTGCAACAGTTACTTCTTCCATTTCCATGTTAGAAATTGTCGTGGCGATCGCAATTGGAGATAAGCCTGAAAAGCGTAAAAAAATTGCTTGGATTGGCGGTACTATTATTTTTATCGTTGGTATTCCAAGTGCTCTGTCATTCGGTATCCTATCTGATGTAAAAATTTTAGACCGCTCTATCTTCGACTTTGTAGACTTTTTTACGAATAATATTGGTATGCCAATTGGAGCCTTACTGATTTCTATTTTTGCAGGCTATTATTATACAAAGGACATCTCACGAAAGGAGCTTGCAACATCTAGTCTGCTGTTCAATATTTGGTATATTTTAATCCGTTATGTTTCTCCGATAGCGATATTCATTATTTTCATCAAGGGGATTTTACCGTTGTTTAAATAAAAGACTTTCAATTTTATAGCAAAAAACGAGGTTGTCTCAAAATTGAAAGACAACCTCGTTTTCTATAGAAAAGCAAAAACATAATTGTGTCCGAATTCGGCTTGTGCTCAGGCCTGCACGAGGGCCGACACGATGTCGGTCATTTCGGTAATGCCACAGGGGACGTGGCGTTTTTACCGATGCAGGTCAGTTAGCCGTTATCGCATGGATGCGATGATTTTAGGCTAACATCCTATGTGAACTCTTTTCCGATTCCATGACATCCACCAGAAGTTAGGCCAATACAATATTGGTCACTCAGGCATTTTCAACCGCTGAAAGAAGATCAATTATGCCTCGGCATAATTGCGTCCGGAATCGGCTTTGTGCTTAGGCCTGCACGAGGGCCGACACGATGTCGGCCATTTCGGTAATGCCACAGGACGTGGCGTTTTTACCGATGCAGGTCAGTTAGCCGTTATCGCATGGATGCGATGATTTTAGGCTAACATCCTCTAAGAACTCCTTTCCGATTTCCGCGACATCCGCAGGAGGCTTTAGGCCAACATGATGTTGCCACTCAGTCGTTGCCACAGGACGTGGCGTTCATAGACTGAGTTCCTCTATTTCAGTGGATGTTTGGACACCCGCTGAAAGATGTTAAATAATGCATTTTGCTTCAAATTTTATCGCAATAAGTTTATATGAAATGGCTACACAATCTTCAAATGGAATCCATTCTTCAAACGAATGCTCATATGTTTCTTGAATAACCTTTGCAAGAACAGATGGATCATCGATACCTTGCAATGCCGCTACAACATCTGCGGTTTCAGTATCATAATGATCTGGACCTAAGTGGAATGGATCCCACTCCTCTAGCAGATGTACGGCTGCTTGATTCATTTTTATATTTTCCAAAATACTCACCTATTATCCTTTTATCATACTCGTATGATACCATAGTAAATAAAAAAGAAAAGAGTGATTTGCTTGTCTATTTTCGATCAAACTATTAAACGTCTTTGTACAAACTCTGTAAAATGGGACGCAATGGAAAACGTATACGGGGTACAAGATGCTTCAGACATACTACCAATGTGGGTAGCTGATATGGATTTCGCTGCTCCAGCAGCCGTATCAAAAGCACTACAAGAACATGCTGAAAAGACTGTTTTCGGCTATAGCTTTGTGAGCGATGAAGCGATACAGTCGATCATAGACTGGCAGAATGCTCGTTATGATTGGCACATTGATAAAGAATCAATTGTTTTCTGTAATGGTGTTGTTGCTGCTTTAGCGGATAGTATTAAGGCACTGACAAATCTAGGAGATAAAGTACTTATTTCCTCACCTGTCTACCCACCATTTTATAACATCCCAAAAAGCAATGGCCGAGAAGTGGTTAATTGTCCTTTAGTAGAAAAAGATGGGACATATGTCTATGACTTTGCAGCCTTTGAGCAAGCACTTGCTCAAAATGTGAAAGCCTACATATTGTGTAATCCACATAATCCCGGTGGTTATGTATGGGATGAAGCTACATTAAAGGAAATTGTACGACTATGTGCAAAATATGATGTAGTGATTATTTCCGATGAAATTCATTCTGATTTAATGTTGGATGGCTCACAACATACACCATTAGCAAAAATCGCTGGTGATGAAATTGATCGTATTATTACGTGCATGGCACCGACAAAGACATTTAATCTAGCGGGTATTCAGGTTGCCTATATGATTGTGACGGATAAGAAAAAGCGTATGCTACTAGAAGCAGTTCATATGGCTAGCGGGCAAGGATCATTAAATACATTTGCTTCTGTCGCACTTCAGGCTGCTTATACAGAGGGTTCCACATGGTTAAATGACATGCTTACTTACATTTCAAACAATATGAACTATGTAATTGCTGAATTAGGGCAATTACCTGGTATCCATATTAAAAAACCTCAGGGCACTTACTTACTTTGGATTGATTATCGGGAATTAGGGCTTGATGAAAAAGAAATCATGAAACGTTTGCTGGAACATGGCAAGCTTGCATTAGAGCCAGGATCAAAATATGGTGAAGAGGGTCATGGCTTCCTACGTATGAACGTTGCTTGCTCATTTGACACAGTAAAAGATGGTGTTCAGCGCTTTAAGCAAGCACTTCAGCAATAGGAAGTAAATAGTGAAGGATATCTCAAGTTTTTCTGAGGTATCCTTTTTTGTTTGAAAAATATATATCACATGGAGATGAAGCATTTGAAGAATGGAGCGAAGACAAAATTTTAACATGAGATTAATGAGAAAGTATAATGCCCCGCAGTCCTTAATGGCTGCGAGGCATCTGGCTTTCTATATAAAGTGCTTTTTTAAATATTTTGCTGATTGTTTGTATTATTTTTCTCTGAAAGAATACGTGCTTCGAGTTCCTTTGATTTCATTTCTTGTTTCTTAGAAATCTTACGGAAAACGGTAAAGACAACAATACATAAAATAAGCATGATTAAAAATTCAAAAGTTGCAGGAACATAGCCTGATTTATCTTCTGGGAAATATAAAAATTGATACATTAAATGTTTCATGTTTTACACGTCCTTACAATTATTATTCAAAAACTGTAATTGACTCGATTTTCACATCTTCTACTGGTTTATCACGCATGTCTTTTTCTGCATCTGCAATTTTGTCGACAATGTCCATTCCTTCAACAACATGACCAAATACTGTATGTTTATGGTCTAACCAAGGAGTACCGCCATTTTTAGCATAAGCTTCAATAATTTCTTCTGGGAAGCCAGCACCTTGTAATTGACGAAGCATATCACTTGGAAGGTTCTTCATTTGTACGATAAAGAATTGTGAACCATTTGTGTTTGGACCCGCATTTGCCATTGAAAGAGCACCGCGAAGATTAAATACGTTTTCAGAGAACTCATCCTCGAAAGAGTTACCCCAAATTGATTCGCCACCCATACCTGTACCAGTTGGGTCCCCACCTTGAATCATAAAGTCTTGGATGACACGGTGGAAAATGATGCCGTCATAGTAACCAGATTTTGCATGGCCTAAGAAGTTTTCAACCGTTTTTGGTGCATGCTCTGGGAATAATTTAATTTTGATGGCACCTAATGTTGTTTTCATTTCTACAAGTACTTCGCCTTCAAGTACTTCTGTTGTTAATTGTGGAAACATTGAAGTCTCTCCTTTAAATGTAAAATTTCAGTTTCAATGAAAATGATAGTACTATCATTTCTGACCTCATTTTAGTCTAACATACTTCTTAATGGTTTTCTTCACCAAAGTATTGACGATTTTTTGCACTTTTAATTTTTTGGCTAATAACCAAAGCGTGAGGTCGCTTTCCGTTCCGACTGGGCGCCTCCTTAGGGACAGTGTAATAGGTGAGAGCAAGTTGAGGAACGAAGGCTAATAGCATCACGCCCTGTGATAACGCCTTCGTGACCAACATCGTGTTGTTGTTGCTGTCGCTTCGCCTTCGCACAAAAAGCATTTGTTACTGACGCTACGCTTTTGCATAGACGAAACCCTCTTACTGAAGCATCGTTTTATGACTATATATTAGAGTGATATGCTATGTGGAGTGGAGTGGAGTCTGGGCGACATAATAAAGTAAAAGGATTCACGCACAGTTTTGTGTGTGAATCCTTTTTGTTCTTCTGAATGTGGATGTCGATAAAAATTAAAAGTTAGGTGATAAAACGTGAAAGTTTGTCGATAAAATTCAGAAGTTGGTAGATAAAACGTGACAGTTGGTAGATAAAATTTAAAAGTTGGGCGATAACTCCTGAAAAGGTCCCGATCAAACTAAAAAGTTGGATGTCATTTTGTTAAAACGTATGTCATGTGGATAAGTTGATCTTCGTTCCGGCTGGACGACTCCTTGGGGATCAGCGCTAGAGGAACGAAGGCTAAAATCATCACATCCTGTGATAACGCCTTCGTGACCAACGTCAGCTACAAATGTTTTATCTGCGCGAAAGCGAAGCGGCAGCAACAAAGCGTCCAGCCGAAACGGAAATCACCCCCTCGCTTTGCCGAAGAGCCAACAAAATTGCAAATAGGTCTGAACGAGTATTTGGAAACCATCCAAATTATGTTATTCTTTTGAATGACTCATATTTAGAGTGGAGGCACACATGAAAAAGGCTTTTGGTTTTATTATCATTTTACTCTCCTTACCTGTCCTTTGGTGGATTAGTACAAATATTAGGACGGAAATCAATGCGGCACAAGCGCATGAGGAGAAAATTGCTAGCGCTATTCACTTACCGGAAGTTCAGACACAGCTTCCAGTAACACTTATTGATCAAAATGGCAATACATTTAGCGAGGAATATGTCGAATGGAGGCATCCTCTAACACTACAAGAAATACCCAAAATTGCCCAGGAAATTTTTATCGCAAGTGAGGACGCTCATTTTTATGAGCATATCGGCTTTGACCTCAGTGCTATCATCCGTGCAGTTGTTGCTAATTCAAACTCAAATTCAGCGTCTCAAGGTGCCAGCACTATTACACAGCAGCTCGTTCGTATGCGTTATTTATCCGACGAAAAAACATATGAGCGAAAATTAACAGAGGTTTTTTACTCCTATGAGCTTGAGAAAGAATTTGATAAAGACGAGATTTTAACGATGTATCTAAATGAAGCCTATTTTAGCAATCAAGTTTATGGAATCGGTGGAGCAGCTACCTATTATTTTCAAAAACCACTCCAAGAATTATCTATAGCTGAAATCGCATTTATTGCGGCTATTCCAAATAACCCCTCATTGTATAATCCTTTAAAAAATTTTGAAAAAACAAAAGCGAGACAAGAGCGGTTATTAGATACACTCGCAACGAGCGGCGCTATAACAAAAGAAGATGCCACTACATATAAAGCTGAAACGATCACGTTAAATGTAAAGAATAAAGCGCAAAGCTACCCTATGTACAGCACTTACGTCCTACAAGAGCTTAGATGGTTAGTTGCAGAAAAAGAAGGCTATTCAGATCGTCTTGCAAATACACAAAGTGAAGAAGAAAAGAAAAAAATCAAAGCGCAGCTAGATAATCGACTCAATACATTATTTCAAAATGGATTAACGATTTATACCGCGCTTAACCCAGACAAACAAGCGCATGATGAGCAAAAGATGACTGCCATTCTAGGTTCAGGCAAATTACAAGCAGCTGGAGCAGTTATTGATAATAAATCTCGTGAAGTAGTTAGTCTTTATGCGGGGAAAAACTATGAAAAGTTTGGTTATCATCGGGCCTTTCAAGGAACGCGACAGCCAGGCTCTGCCTTTAAGCCGTTAGCGGTATATGCTCCTTTCTTTGAAACGACAGCACACACACCTGATTCTATAGTGAGCGGTGGCAGTTATTGTGTCGGCTCATTTTGTCCACAAAACTATGGCGGCTTTAAATACGGTGATGTACCCATTCGAGTAGCATTTCAATATAGCTACAATACATCGGCTCTCCGTCTCTTTAACACAGTCGGAATTGACACAGCCTTTAGTTACTTAGATCGCTTTCATTTCCGCTCCATCGTGGCAAAAGACCATGATTATGCTCCTGCCTCTTTGGGAGGGTTAACGTATGGTGTTACAGCACTTGAGCTAGCAGATGCTTATACAAGCTTTATAGACGGCTCATACGTACTTGCCCATAGCATCCGTAAAGTAACAGCATCTGATGGCACGGAGCTTTACAGCTGGGATTCAACACGCGATCAAATTTGGTCACCGAAAACGGTTAAGTATATGCGTTCGATGCTTACAGATGTTGTTACTAAAGGTACAGGGCAAGGCGTTTATAGTAGAAGTAACTATGTCGGTGCGAAAACAGGAACAACTAACGACTATCGCGACTACTGGCTTGCAGGATTAAATGATGAATACACCGCAGCAGTATGGCTGGGCTATGATAAGCCACAATCTATGGAGAGATTAGAAAACTATAAGATTCACCATCAACTATTTAATGTTTTACTACAGTAAATAGTCATAAATCCTCAACGAAAAGGAGCAGCCCTGAGTGAAATTCATCACTCTAGGGCTGCTCCTTTCCTCGATTAACGGCATTATGTAATTGAATAAATAATTAAGGTAAACCGAGGCATTTAATGTGCAAACGGTAAGCTTGCCAAGATGCCATTATACAATTTTAAAACAACATAAATTATTAGTGATAATAGTATTGTCCACATAAATAGCTCAAATACTAGTAAGCCAATCGTTCCACCCATCGATATAAAATGACTCATTTTATAGATAAGGTAAATAAAGTAGATAAAAACGGTTAAGACAAAAATACCTACTAAAACGTAAATAAATTGAATAGCGAAGGCTGAACATATTGCACCGACTAATAATATGATGTATCCGCCTCGTGCTTGATGAACTGTCGCACCATCATTATCCTTTGAGAAAAATAACATTCCAAGCTCATGAATCGTTTCCCCTACTAATTTTAATGCTGAAAATAACATAAAAAAGATCCCAGCAAAGACAATTAGTAAAAAAACACGGAGCTCGAAATCGGATAAAAACTCCCGCATGCCAGAATATACTCCAATGGCATGAAAAACTTGCAACGATTCACTTACTGCATACATACCAAACGTCAAACTAAATAACAAAATTGTAATTAATGGTAGATAACCATAAATATAAGGGTTTTTCATAAAAATTTTTTCCTCTATTTTTTTTGATAACTTCCTATTTATAATATATCCAAAATTCTTCCACTATCGCAAGCTAAATCCTATGAGTGCATATGCATTCATACAAGAAGTGCGTTATAATTAACCTACTTACCTGCATAAAGGAGGATTTTTTTGTTACAAGTACTTTATATTTTCATTCCAATGCTTGCTGCAATTTTTGTGCCTTTTTTATATAAACGCATTAAAAATATTCACACAGGCTGGTTTGTTCTTGCAGTCCCTGCTACACTCGCGATTATTTACGCCTCTTATATCGCAAAAGTAGCAGATGGTAAAGTATTTCTTGAAGAGCTTCCTTGGATTCCATCGCTTGATATTTCCGTCGTTTCTTATTTAGATGGACTTAGCTTGCTATTCTCATTGTTAATTACTGGAATTGGCTCATTAGTCATACTTTACTCTATTTTTTACTTAGACAAACATAAAGAAAAATTACATAATTTTTATGTTTACTTATTACTATTTATGACCGCAATGCTAGGAGTAGTACAGTCAGATCATTTAATTACTCTGTACTTCTTTTGGGAGCTAACATCCATTTCATCATTTTTACTGATCGGCTACTGGTATTCTCGTGATGCCTCCCGTTTTGGTGCACTTAAGTCGATGATGATTACAGTCGGTGGTGGCTTAATGATGTTAGGAGGATTTATCCTTCTGTATTTAATGGGCGGAACATATTCAATCCGTGAACTTATTGTCATGGCACCTTCTTTAGTGCAGCATCCAATGTTCACTTGGTCACTCGTTTTAATACTTTTAGGGGCATTTACAAAATCTGCACAATTCCCATTCTATATTTGGTTACCAGATGCAATGGAAGCACCAACACCAGTTAGTGCATACCTTCACTCTGCAACAATGGTTAAAGCAGGTATTTATTTAGTTGCACGCTTTACACCAATTTTCGCTGTTTCTGAACTTTGGGTATGGCTCGTTACAGGCGTAGGTATCGTAACGCTATTCTGGGGTTCGTTCTTTGCTGTCAAGCAAACAGATTTAAAGGGAATCCTTGCGTTCTCTACAGTGAGTCAGCTTGGACTTATTATGTCATTGCTCGGCGCTAGCGCCTTAGCATTTCATGGTAATGGGGCAACAGATACGCTTAAATTTGCTGCCTTTGCGGCGATCTTCCACCTGATCAACCATGCAACGTTTAAAGGGAGCTTATTTATGATTGCAGGTATTGTCGATCATGAAACAGGTACACGTGATATTCGTAAGCTCGGTGGCTTAATGAGTATTATGCCGCTTAGCTTTACAGTCGCGGCAATCGGAAGCTTATCAATGGCCGGTCTACCGCCATTTAACGGCTTTTTAAGTAAGGAAATGTTTTTAACTGCAATGCTTGCACTGCAAAATTTTGAACTTTTCGGTTTTGATACTTGGGGAGCGCTCTTCCCAATTGTCGCTTGGATTGCAAGTATTTTCACATTCATCTATAGCTTCTATTTTGTTTTTAGAACATTTACTGGTAAATATACACCAGAAAAATTACCTCGTAAACCACACGAGGCACCGATTGGCATGCTAATTTCGCCGATGATTTTAGCAGCATTAGTCGTAACAATATTCTTTATTCCGAAACTAGTTGGGGATACTTTTGTAAAGCCAGCCGTACAAGCTATTCAGCCATTCTTATATGATTCACCAAAGGATATTGATATTCATGTGGCGGCTTGGCATGGTGAAATTACACCTGAATTACTCATGACATTTGGCATAGTAATCGTTGGATTTCTATTGTTTGTAGCATTACCGAAATGGCAGGGTATTTATCAAAAATTCCCACGTTCTTTAACATTAAATAATGCATATGACAAGATAATGCTTGGATTGGACGTTGGGTTAAATCGTGTATCTCGTCTTTATATGACAGGCTCTATGCGTCACTATCTACTATATATGTTCAGTAGTATTGCAGCGATTGTAATCGGTTCTTTATTTGTGAAGAATGCCTTTACAGTCTCCTTCCAAGATACCGCACCTATTCGTCCTTACGAAATCATTTTAGTGGTGGTGTTAGTCATTGGAACAGCCATTACAATTTTGGCCAAGTCACGTTTAACAGCCATTATTGGACTTGGCGCTGTAGGCTATACAGTAGCATTATTCTTCGTTATTTTTAATGCTCCTGATTTAGCATTAACACAGCTTGTCATTGAAACGATTTCTGTTGCGCTATTTTTACTAGCGTTTTATCATTTGCCGAAGCTTGGAAAACGAGAAGAGCGCATGAGATTCCAATTAAATCGCGCGATTGTTTCCATTGCTGTCGGAGTTATGGTTACGCTTTTAGCACTGTCTGCACATTCACAAAAATTGATTCCAACTATCTCGAAGTATTATGAGGAAACAGTTTATTCAAAAGCCGGTGGTGGAAACATTGTCAATGTAATATTAGTAGACTACCGTGGCTTTGATACATTATTTGAAATTACTGTGCTAAGTATTGCTGGAATGGCCATTTTAGCAATGATCAAGCTACGCATGAATAGAAAGGAGAAATCGCATGAAAACAAATGATGTCATTATACAATTTACAACAAAGATTGTATTCTTCATTATTTTCTTCTTCTCCATTCATATCTTCCTTGCTGGTCATTACACACCTGGAGGCGGCTTTGTCGGTGGACTTTTAACATCGAGTGCGATCGTACTCTTAGTCCTTGCCTTTGATTTAAATACGGTTCGTAAGGTTTTACCAATAAATTATACGTATTTAACTGCAATTGGCTTACTACTAGCTCTAGCAACAGCCGCTTTCCCAATGTTTGTAGGTAAACCGTTTTTCACACATTTCTTTGATAATTTCGATTTACCGCTTCTAGGCAAACAGTCATTACACACGGCTATGCTTTTTGATAGCGGTGTCTATTTGGTTGTTGTCGGCGTTACGATGACCATTATTCAAACGATTGGGGAGGATGAATAATGGAAATAATAATGGCGTTTGTCATAGGCTTTTTGTTTATGGCAGCGGTTTATTTAATCTTATCCAAAAGCTTATTGCGTATTATTATCGGGACAGGTCTTTTAAGTCATGGTGCTCATCTTCTCATTTTAACGATGGGCGGGCTTGGTGGAGAAGCACCACCTGTTTTAAAGGAAGGGGCTAAAACATTTGCAGACCCATTACCACAGGCGCTTATTTTAACAGCCATTGTTATTAGCTTTGGGGTAACGGCGTTCTTCCTTGTACTTGCTTACCGTTCTTACCAAGAGCTCGAGACAGATGATATAAGCTTAATGAGAGGAAGTGATGAGGATGAATAACTTCCTTCTACTGCCCATTATCATTCCGTTTTTCTTCGGCATGATTTTGATGTTTGGGCAAAAAAACTTAAAATACCAGCGTTCATTC
Source organism: Lysinibacillus sp. NPDC059133 (assembly GCF_042755925.1). Taxonomy (NCBI): domain Bacteria; kingdom Bacillati; phylum Bacillota; class Bacilli; order Caryophanales; family Bacillaceae; genus Lysinibacillus; species Lysinibacillus sp. NPDC059133. The sequence continues at coordinate 35,590 of NZ_JBHZDH010000028.1, forward strand.
GCATTACTAGGTATAGGGCTCGCTCTTATATCAGCCATTTCACTGCTTATTAAGGTGAAGAATGACGGTATACAAAAGGTGACATTCGGGGATTGGCCTGTGCCGTATGGTATTACGATGGTTTCAGATATGGTGTCAGCACTGCTTGTCACAACTACGCTACTTATTACCATCTTTGTTGTATGGTATGGCTTTGGTTCCATCACAAAGGAACGTGAACGCTTCTTCTATTATCCTGGGATCATGTTTATTTTAACTGGGGTGAACGGGGCATTTACGACAGGCGATATTTTCAACCTTTTCGTGTTCTTCGAGGTATTATTAATGGCCTCTTATCTACTTATTGTTCTCGGCGGTGAAAAAGGACAGCTTAAAGGTTCCATTAAATATATTTTAATTAATGTTATTTCATCTGCATTATTTGTTATTACGGTTGCCTTCCTTTACTCTGTAGTAGGCACATTAAACATGGCAGATATTGCAGTAAAAATTGCTGACATTAATCAGCCTGGTATTGTTACGGTTATAGCTGTACTATTTTTAATGGTATTTGGGTTAAAAGCGGCTATTTTCCCGCTCTACTTCTGGCTTCCAACTTCTTATGTGGCGGCACCAATACCAGTGCTAACGCTATTTGGTGCACTATTAACAAAGGTTGGCATTTATGCGATTACTCGAACATATACATTGTTCTTTGTTCATGATTTATCGTATACACATGATCTACTAATGGCATTAGCAGTTGCAACAATTATTGCGGGCTGTATTGGTGCTCTTGCCTATCATGATGTGAAGCTCATCATTATCTATAATATTGTCATTGCTGTAGGTGTTATTTTATTCGGCGTATCTCAAATGAATGAAATCGCCCTAAAAGGTGCCATGTTCTATTTAATTCATGACATGCTTATAAAAGCAGCGCTCTTTATGTTAATAGGTATAGTGATTTACATTACGGGCACATCCGATTTACGAAAAATGGGCGGTCTTATGAATAAATATCCTGCTCTCGGTTGGTGCTATTTAATTGCAGCATTTGGTTTAGCAGGGATTCCCCCACTTAGTGGCTTCGTTGGAAAGCTGTTGATTGTACAGGGAGGATTTGAAGCAGGCAGTAAATGGAGTAGTATTTTTATTTTAGCTTCATCACTTCTCGTTTTATTATCGGTTATTCGTATTTTCCTTTATGCCTTCTGGGGTGAAGAAAAAGAAACAACGGGTACTGTCGATAAAAAAGTCTACTATACACTATTTGTGCCTACAGTTCTTTTAGTGCTCATTACTGTAGCGTATGGTGTAGGCTCTGAATGGATTACTCCATTTATGGACGATGCGGCAAAACTATTAAGTGATCCATCTATTTATATAGATGCTGTAATGAAGGAGGATTAGAGATATGGCATTTCAAATTATTTTAAATGTTGTACTTGCCTTCGTTTGGATGTTCCTTTCTTCTAATTACACAGCAACAGGCTTTATCATTGGGTTTATTCTCGGTATTATATTGCTCATTATGATGCGTAGATTTTTTTCTACCCGTCTTTATGTCTACCGCATATGGGCAATCATTAAACTGACGTTACTCTTTTTAAAGGAGCTAGTGTTAGCGAATATACAAGTTCTTCAAGTGGTCTTAAAGCCTAAGCTGGATATGCAGCCTGCATTCTTTGCCTATCCGACTGTTTTAACAGAAGAATGGGAAATCACATTATTATCGAGTCTCATTACGTTGACACCTGGTACTGTAGTAGTGCACGTATCAGATGATGCAAAAACTTTGTATGTACATGCTATTGATATGAGTGATGTCGATGAAGCGATTACAGCAATTCGAGATTCATTTGAGAAAGCGATTTTGGAGGTGAGTAAATCATGACAACGTTTATTATTGCTTCGATTGTAGTGATTTGCTTATCGATGGTTGCAGTTATTTATCGAATGGTTAAAGGACCTTCTGCATCCGACCGTGTGGTAGCATTGGATTCATTGGGTGTATCAGTCATCTCACTAATTGCACTGTTTTCAGTATTGGTTGAAACAAGCTTCTTCCTAGAGATTATATTATTGTTAGCGATCTTATCGTTTATCGGTACTGTTGCTTTCTCTAAATTCATAGAGAAAGGAGATATTATTAAACGTGACAATTCTCGCTAATAGTTTAGTTATCTTTTTCATTTCTGTAGGGGTGCTATTTATTGTCGTGACAGCCATTGGTCTTGTCCGTTTACCTGATTTGTACACACGTGCCCACGCAGCTTCTAAAAGTGCAACGCTCGGTGTTATGTGCGTGCTCATTGGTGTATTCTTTCACTTCTGGCTTATTGAAGATCACTTTAATCCCCGCATTTTGCTTGGTATACTGTTCCTGTTCATCACAGGTCCTGTTGGAGGGCATATTATGACTCGCTCCTCATACATTGCTGGCGTAAAGCCTTGGAAAGGCACAATACACGACGAGCTTGGTCCTGAAATTGATCGGATGAAAAAGGAACAAGGCATTAAATAACTTTGATACGAAAACAAAAATAATCTGCTCGATTTTAGTTAATAAATCGAGCAGATTTTTTATGTTTCTACTTAAATATACCCTTTGGAAAATAAAATACTCGTTAGCTGTTCAACACATTCGTCTATTGAGTAATTTTCTGTATCTAAAATAATTTCTGGACGTTCTGGTTCCTCATATGGCGCACTAATACCCGTAAAGTTTGGAATTTCCGCGTTACGTGCTTTTTTATAAAGACCTTTTGGATCACGCTTTTCACACGTTTCAACAGAACACTTCACATAGACCTCTATAAATTCCCCTGCTTCCACAAGCTCACGGACAACTTGACGATCTTCTCGGTAAGGTGAAATAAAAGCAGTTAGAACAATTTGCCCATTTTCCACAAAAAGCTTAGATACCTCTCCAATACGTCGTATATTTTCCTTTCGACCAGCTTCATCAAATCCTAAATCCTTATTTAAGCCGTGGCGAACATTATCACCATCTAAGACAAATACTTGATTGCCACGTTCAAAGAGTCGGCGTGCAAATGCATTCGCCACAGAAGATTTTCCAGATGCTGATAAACCGGTGAACCATAAAATAAAGCTTTGATGCTTGTTTTGTGTACGACGCTCCTCTTTCGTAATAGACACTTCGTGCCAAACGATGTTTGAACTCACTTTATTACCTCCTGACGCATTCCTTTAATTAATACATCCACAACCTCTTTACGACTAAATGTACTTGGAGGCACTTCGCCATTACGCAACATCTCACGAACCTTAGTACCCGATAAAATGACATGCGCCGAGCTTTCATGTGGACAAGTTTTCGTCGTTGCCATGCCCTCACATTTGTTGCAATAGAAGCTATGCTCAAATTTTAATGGAATAATTCCTAATTCATCTTCCGAAAATTGTTCAAAGATTTTTTGTGCATCGTATGTACCATAGTAATCACCAACACCTGCATGATCACGCCCAACGATAAAGTGCGTACAGCCATAATTTTTTCGTACAAGTGCATGGAAAATAGCTTCCTTTGGTCCTGCATAACGCATTGCAGCTGGAAACACCCCTAATTGCACACGATTTTCAGGATAATAATTTTTTAGTAAAACTTCGTAACTTTCCATGCGAATTGCAGCTGGAACATCGTCTGATTTCGTTTCTCCAACTAGTGGATTTAAAAATAACCCATCAATTGTTTCAAGTGCTACCTTTTGAATGTATTCATGCGCTCGGTGCACAGGATTTCGTGTTTGGAAGCCAACAATTGTTTTCCAGCCCTTTTCTGCAAAAAGCTGGCGTGTTTCAAACGGATCAAATGAATAGGCTGGGAACTTTTGCTCTAGACGTTTTACTAATGTAATTTTTCCGCCCACATAAATACTTGGACGTTCATGCAACTTTTTAACACCAGGATGCTGTAAATCCTCCGTGCCGTATATTAACAATGCCTCTTTCCGTTTATTTGGCTCATAAATATCAGCAATTTCAATAACGCCATAAACAGCATCACCATATACTAATTTTGCCTCATCACCCTGCTGCAATGTTGCAGCTACATCCTTTGCTATAGGCAATGTAATCGGAATACTCCATACCACGCCTGACGCTAAACGTGTATGTTCAACAACTGACTCATAATCTTCCTGCGTTAAAAAACCTTCAATTGGACTGTAACCACCGATAGCAATTAACTCTAAATCACTAAGTGCAATGGCATCAAGCTCAATAACTTTATTTATATGCGTTATATCCTTCTCTGGATTAAAGGCTTGCACTAATAGTCCACCATGTGGTTGTAAACTCATCAAAATCTCCTCCTAATTTTATTGAAATACTTAGTTTTATATTTAAGTTTATTTGCATATTGATTGGATAGACTGGGTTCAAAATGTGATCGGCTTTCCCTCAAAAGTAATTCGGGTATTTAAATTCCTTCACCCGCATCGTATATTGAGCGCTCTTCTTCACGCATTGTTCGCATTAAGCTAATGACACCAAGCGTTCCAACAATAATACTGCCAATTAATACGATGGTATAGAAATCTTTTTCTAAGAATAGCTGTACTAAAAAATAAGAAATGGCTAAAGAAAAGATTGGCGAAACAATCCAAATACGGATTATTTTTTTCACAATGTACTTATGGAAAATTTGTTTCCCGTTTTTGGCCAACCCCATTCCGATAATCGAAGAGGATGTTACTTGTGTTAATGGCACGGGAAGCCCAAAGATAGAGCTTATACCGACTAGTAGTGCACCTGTACTCGATATTAGTATCCCTTCTGCCTTCTCAAAGCGCATAATTTTTTTACCGTTTGTTTCAAGCACTCGTTTGCCAAGGAGCATCGCACCAAGCGCTACAAATATCCCGCCAAGCGATATTCCAGTTGTTACACTTATCATTCCTGCGCCAACCAGAGGTCCAACTGCATTTGCTACGTTATTCATCCCTGCTGAAAACGCTTCGAAAAATCCAGCAAACACAAGGAGGATCGTTAATATTAAATGATCTTTTAACAAGCCCTTGACTCGTAATTTATACAGCCACTTCCCAAAGACAAATGCAATGATAAACGCTACGATTGGCACTATTATCCAAAATGATATGATAACAAGTAATGACTTAATATATAGCACTTTATAGGCAATCCCTACACCTACAACTGCGCCTACTGTCACTTCACTCGTCGATAATGGGATGCCTAAAAGATTGGCGAGAAATAGTGAGCTTGTCGCAGAAATCAAAATAATAATGACAACCTTTACTGTAATGTACTCCTGTGGCATTATGCCGGAGCTGATTGTTTTTACTACCTCTCCACCTCCAAGAACTGCCCCAGAAAAAACACCCACTGAGCAAATGAGCAATGCTTGCCAAGCTTTTTTGATGGCACCTGCTCCGTAAGCAACTCCCATTGAGGCTGCCGCTCCACTAGCACCTATATTCATCGCAAAAAATAAACTAATCGCTATTGCTACATTTTCAAGCATGGCAAAACTCCTTTATTCATGTAATCCACACTCAGTTTTACCAGACCCTTGCCATCTGCCTGAACGCAAATCATCCATTGTAAATGCCGGTTTTGTACAGTGCTCGCAGCCGACGCTTGGATAGCCTCTGTCATGCAATGGATTGTACGGTAAACTATGCTTTGAGACATAACGCCAGACATCTTTCCATGTCCAATGAATGAGTGGACAAATCTTAATGGACTGAAATTTATCGTCATGATTGATAAAGTTCGTATTTTGCCGGGTTGGTGATTGTTCACGACGTAAGCCTGATATCCAAGCCTTTGCGCCCGCCAACGCTTCATGTAACGGCGCAATCTTGCGAATTTCGCAGCATTTATTTGGATTGGAATTCCATAATTCATCGCCATATTGAGCTGCCTGTTGTTCGAGTGTAAGTGCTGGTTTTTGCATAATAATGTTCAGCTGCGGATATTTTTCTTTTACTTTATCAATCGTTTCATATGTTTCCTTAAAATGAACATCTGTATCTAAAAAGATAATCGTAGCATTAGGCTTCACCTTTGAAATAAGGTCAATCAAGACAATTCCCTCAATCCCAAAGCTACATGCATAGACGATTTCCTCACCATATTCAGCATAACTCCACTGTAAAACCTCCAGTGCAGCCTTATAGGTTTCGTCTACCTGAAAATTCAATGTTGGCTCATGCCAAGTTGCATATGTTAGCATATAATCCCCCTTGTAAACGAAAAGAGGCGTTCTAACAAAAGACATAGTGTAAACATGTCTTTGTTAAAACGCCTCTAGTTTGACTAGCCAGCTTATTATTTAATGGATTGTTCACTACCTCGTTCTACAATCATTTTTCTTATTACCAAATATATACTAAAGTACACCTAGTAGTCAACTAGGTTTTCAGGAATTTGTTGAATAAAATATTGATCAGAAGATTTAGGATTTTTCCATAATCAATTAAGCCTCGGCATAATTGCGTTCGGTGGTATTAGGTCAACAACTGTTTTTTATGCGAAAGCGCAGTGTTGCTGTCGCTTCGCTTTCGCACAGATAAAACCGTGTTGCTGTCACTTCGCTTTCGGTCAAAAGACAATTGCTGAAAGAAGTTAAAAGACCATATAAGCAGACAAGTTTGCTACATGACTACTATTTTATTTATGATGAAAATCTCGTCCGTCGTACACAGCTGTTACATAATCGGCACGAATAACAAAATCTCCAAAATGCTCTCCCTCTAGACGTTCCTTTGCATAGTGCAGAATGATTGTACGAAGGTCCGCCAATATCTCCTCCTCACCTATATTTTCACGATATATTTTATTGAGACGATCACCAGTAAAGCTTGCTCCTAAATACATATTATATTTCCCAGGACCTTTACCGATAAAGCCAATCTCAGCCATTGCTGCGCGTGAGCAACCATTCGGACAGCCTGACATGCGAATAACGATTTCTGTATCGTTTAAGCCTGCTTCATCGATGATTGTTTCAATTTTTGTAATAAGAGAAGGCAGGTAACGCTCGGCTTCTGCCATGGCTAAACCGCATGTTGGTAATGATACGCAAGCAATCGAATTTCGGCGCAATGCAGAATAGTGCGCTCCATCTGTAAGGTTATATTGCTCAATAATAGCAGCAATTTTTTTCTTCTTTTGCGGCGTTACATTACTAATCATTAAATTTTGGTTTGGCGTTAAGCGGAAATCACCTGTATGCACCTTCGCAATTTCACGTAATCCTGTTAAAAGCTCATAATTTTCAAAGTCCTTAATACGACCATTTTGAATAAATAATGTATAATGCCATTGACCTTCTGCACCTTTAATCCAGCCAAACTCATCACCCGTGCGATTAAAAGTAAATGGACGAGCCTCTTGAATATCCCAACCTAGACGACGTGTTAGTTCTTCGTTAAACCACTCAAGTCCTCTTGCATCAATTGTATATTTAAAACGTGCATTTTTACGAACCGAACGATTCCCATAATCGCGCTGAATCGTCATAATCTTCTCCGCTGTTTCCAGTAGTTTATCAGGTGTGATAAAGCCAATTATACGAGCAAGCTGTGGGTATGTTTCATGATCGCCATGTGTCATGCCCATTCCTCCACCAACAGCTACGTTAAAGCCTACTAGCTTATCCTCCTCAACAATTGCTATTAACCCTATATCTTGTGAGAATACGTCCACATCATTACTTGGTGGAACCGCAATACCAATTTTAAATTTACGCGGTAAATATTGCGCACCGTATATAGGTTCAACTTCTTCATCCTGACTATCAACTACCTTTTCACCATCTAGCCATAGTTCATGGTAAGCTCGTGTTCTAGGTAGTAAATGCTCACTTAATTTGGCAGACCAATTATAGATTTCCTCATGTAATGCGGATTGGTTTGGATTCACATTACACATCACATTACGATTGACATCTCCGCAGGCTGCAAGAGAATCTAATAACACCTCATTAATGTCCTGCATATATTTTTTAACATTCCATTTTAAAATGCCATGCACTTGGAATGCCTGACGTGTCGTTAATTTTAAGGAGCCGTTACCATACTTTCTCGCCATTTCATCCATTACAAGCCATTGTGCCGGAGTAGCTGCTCCGCCCGGTGTACGAACACGCACCATAAATTGATAGGCAGGCTCAAGCTTTTGACGCTGGCGTTCATTACGAAGATCGCGGTCGTCTTGTAAATAACTACCATGGAACTTCATTAGACGATTATCATCCTCTGGAATACCTGAGCTTAATGGATTGTTCATCGTACGTTCTAATGTTCCGCGTAGATAATTACTATCGGTTTTAATACGTTCTACATCACTAGGCTTCCCTGGTTGTGGAGGTAGAATAATCTTTCCTGTCATTTGTTATCGCTCCTTTAATCAATTATGCCTCGGCGGAATTGCCGCTGTCGCTTCGCTTTCGCGCAGAAAACACATTTTGTAGCTGTCGCTTTGCTTTCGCTACATAAAACATTTGTAGCTGCCGCTTTGCTTTCGCTACAGAAAACATTTGTAGCTGCCGCTTTGCTTTCGCTACAGAAAACACTTGCCGAAAGAAGTTAATAAACGTCACGTTGATAGCGTTTCTGCTGTTTTAGCTCATTGACAAAGGCTTTAGCTTCCTCTGGCGTTTTTTGTCCCTGTTGTTCAATAACGCGATGGATTGTTGCATCAACATCAGCCGCCATCAATTTTTTATCGCCACAGACGTAAATAACAGCTCCTTGCTCTAGCCATTCATAAAAAGCAACAGCATTTTCCTCAATTTTATGTTGAACATATATTTTTCTATCTGTATCACGTGAGAAAGCTACATGCATTTGACTGAGTGTGCCTGAAGCAAGCCAACGCTGCCAATCCGTTTGATAAAGGAAGTCTGTGACAAAATGTTGATCACCCAAAATTAGCCACGCTTTTCCTTCGACGCCTAATTCCTCACGCTCCTCCAAAAATGCACGATACGGGGCTACACCTGTGCCAGCACCAATCATAATAATCGGTGTGTCCTCATGCTCTGGTAATCTAAAGTTCGGATTTTTATGAACATATACCGGTAATGTGTCACCAATTTGAATACGCTCTGCTACGCTACCAGAGCAAACGCCAAGACGTTGACGTCCATTCGTCTCATAGTTTACTTTCCCAATTGTTAAATGTACCTCTTCACTATTTGCCTTTTGACTACTAGCAATGGAATATAGACGTGCTGGAATTTTACGTAGTAAATCTACAAATTGCTGTGCATCCCATATAAATGGTGCGAAGTCTTCCACAACGTCAAGTAAATCTCTTCCTTTTGCATAGTCCTTCCAAGATTCCGAGTCTGCAAGTAGCTTGGTAAATTCCTGATGGCCCGTATAGGCACCAATTTTTTGTAACAATGGCTTAGACAACACTGTAATTTCTAGTTTTTTTTGCAATACATCCTTTAATGGCAGTGTTTCCTCAAAGACGCTTACCTCAATTTGTGGATCAAACTGTAACGCTGTGATTAAAGCATCGACTAGCTTTTCATCATTTTCCGGTTGAATACCGATACTATCTCCTGGTTCGAAATGGAAACTTGCACCTTCGATGGATAATTCAATATGACGTGTTTCTTTATTTGATCCTCTGCCGTTTAAATTAATGTTTTCAAGTACTTCAGCATAAAACGGATTTTTACGAGAATATGTAGTGTCTCCTTGTGCTGTTTTATTTTGTGTAGTCGTTATATCAGCTACATCCGTCTGTCGCAGCAACTCCTGCTGAACAGCTGAGAACCAATGGGTTGCCTCGACATCATAATCTACATCACAATCTGTGCGCGGTACGATTCGAGTTGCTCCTAACTTTGCAAACTGTTCATCAAAATCCTTTCCTGTTTTACAGAAAAATTCATAGGAGCTATCACCTAAGGCTAGCACTGAATAATGAAGCTGCTCTAACTTAGGAGCACGTTTGCTATGCAAAAATTCGTAGAACTGTATCGCTTGATCAGGTGGATCCCCTTCCCCATGTGTGCTAACAATGAGTAAAAGATTTGTTACCTTTTTTAAATTATTTGGTTTAAATGTTGCTAACGACGAAATTGTTACATCCATATCATTATCTTTCAAGGCTGAGGCATATTTTTCAGCTAACCCCTGGCTATTGCCAGTTTGTGAACCATATAAAATCGTTACTGTTTTGGTGATTGTTTTTACTATCGGCGTTATTTCTTCGACAACAGGATCAATAGTTACTAGTGGTGCACTTAAAAAGCCGTTTAACCAAATTCTCTGTTCTCCTGTTAGTTTAGGGAGCAGCTCATTTAACAGCTTTACCTGCTCCTCATTAAATGGACTGTTTACTACTTGCAGTTTCAACCTTGCCACCTCACGTATTCGTATCATTTTCTTCTCTTGATAATTTGTCTGACAAAACGATTGCTGAAAAAAGATCAATTATGCCGGGACACCCGCTGAAAGAAGTTAAAATTATCGAAGTCGTATTTTTTCCTTCTTTTCTATTTGGACCACATAGGAATTTTGCACAATCAATGTAATCGATCCGTGGTTCACAGTATTTAAAATTTGACGGACATTATCTAATGCTAGATTTACATTTTCTGTCCTTTTATCTACCATTACAAAACACCTTCCTTAGTAAAATTTATTAATTGATAAATACGTTCCACTAAAACTTCCCTTACATTGTCGTCATAGCCTAAACTTTCACATAAAATAACGTTCTGATTCTCATAATCTTGTAATCGCCTTGTTATGCTTTGGCGCAAAATCCCAGTAAACAACAAATACGGCACTATAAATACTTGATTGTCCCTATTCTTCTCTTGTTGTAACCAATCTTCAAACGTAGGACCCATGCCATATAGAAAGCACGTGTCTACAGCTTCATAAGCGTATTTATCACGTAATCTTTTTGCAATTTTGGTTAAATCACTCTTTACTGCAGGATCACTACTCCCACGACCTATAAGTAAAACACTTGCATCGTTAGACGGGCACCTTGCTTCTAAAATTCTAGTCTGTAATGTATCAATTAATAATTCATGGACACCAAGTGGTTCACCGTATGTAAATCGCACTTGTGGATGCTGTTCTTTTGCTTTATCAATCTCACTTGGAATATCGTGCTTTGCATGCTGAGCGGCAAGCAATAAAATAGGCACGATCGCTATAGCTGTAGCCCCTTGGTTAATACAGCTTGCTATACCTTCAGCAATTGTCGGAGTCGCGAGTTCTAAAAAACTAATTTCTTGAATCGGTATTTCAATCTCTTGTTGTACGCTCTTTAGAAAGGTAACGGCTTGCTCCACTCCCGCCTTTACTCTACTTCCATGAGCGATATATAAAATGGCTTGCATGAACCCACATCCTTACACAGAAACTTCTGCTAACTGTGGCTGCGGAATGTTTTGCTCAAACCATTGAATTGATTCCCTCAAAGTAACAACTTTTCCTACTACAATTATGCTTGGATTTTGAATATTTTCTCGCTGGACTAGCTCTTCAATATTAGCTAAAGTTCCCGTGACTGTTTTTTGTTGAGAAAATGTACCCCAATGGATGAGTGCTATCGGTGTTTCTTTATCTCGCCCATACTTGAGCAGCTGCTCACGGATATAGGGAAGATTACCGACCCCCATATAAATAGCAATCGTATCCACCCCTTTTGCAAGACTTTCCCATTGGATTCCATCATCCTTGCCCTCTCTCATATGCCCAGTGACCATTGCAAAACTTGAGCCTAGATCACGATGTGTAACAGGAATCCCCGCATATGCCGGTGCTGCTATCCCTGAAGTGATGCCAGGCACTATTTCAAATGGAATATTATGCTGTGCTAGCACCTCTGCTTCCTCAGCTCCCCTTCCAAAAACGAATGGATCTCCTCCCTTTAATCTCGTCACAATCAATCCTTGCTGTGCATAGCTGACAAGTGCTTGATTAATTTGCTCTTGAATCATGGCGTGCTGCTGAGGTAGCTTACCGCAAAAGATGAGCTTAGCCTCTCGTTTAGCATAGGATAGTAGAGTCTTATTAATGAGTCTGTCATACAGGATGACATCAGCACATTCGATACACCGTAATCCTTTTACTGTGATAAGATCAACATCGCCAGGTCCAGCACCCACTATAAAAACTTTCCCCATTTGATTTCACTCCCTTTCGTCTTTTCTTAGAGATAAAAAAAGACTCAAATTATCCATAGGCAGAGCAATGCCTGTGAATAATAAGAGCCTCTAGTTTGCTAGTCAGCTACGTATTTAATTCTTAGTAATACAATAAGAACAATAAACATTTTAGTATATTCTGTCAACACTTTATTTAATGCCTAGACTATGATATTTATTTAATTTAACCTTTTAAAGAAAAAACCAGGTGTCGCTTGCTGACATCTGGTTTTTTTTGAGATCTATTTTATTTGAATTAATATCTACGATGCCCTCCAAACGGTGGACCTGGTCGGAAAAATGGTGGACCTGGTCGGTAAAACGGTGGAAATGGGCGATAGAACGGCGGATAAAATGGAGATGGGCCAAACTGTGATCCAAGAAAACTCCCTAAAAATCCTCCCAAAAACGGCCCTCCAATTGGCCAAAAGCCACCTCCTGGATAACCTCCAAAGAATGTCATAAGCTTCCTCCCTTTTTTACTCTATCGTATGTAGGGGGATGCATATATCACACGTCTATTGCCTATTCTATTTTTCTTCTCCCAAACGTTGCACAAAGTTTGCAAGTGTACGTACCATTACACCTGTACCACCTTTTGGACCTAAGTCATGTACAGCCATCGCATCTGACGTCCCTGCAATATCTAAGTGAATCCATGGTGTATCACCAACAAACTCACCAACAAAGCCGCCTCCAAAAATCATGTGTCCATCACGACCAGGAGAATTATTTAAATCAGCGACGTCTGATTTACGAATTCGTTTTTTATCATTTTCTGTTAAAGGCATGCGCCATACAAATTCATCCGTCTCCTGTGCAGCTTCCATGAAAGCAGCAAAGAATTCATCATCATTCGAAAGTGCACCTGTTTTATCCATACCAAGTGCTGTAATCACTCCACCTGTTAACGTTGCAACATCGATCAGGGAAGTAGCCCCTTGTTGTTTAGCATATGTAGTCGCGTCTGCTAATACTAAGCGTCCTTCCGCATCGGTATTTAAAACTTCTACCGTCTTGCCACTATATGTCGTAATGACATCATCTGGCTTAAATGCTGTGCCAGATACCATATTATCGGTAGAGCCAATAACGGCTACAACATTTTTGTTAGGACGTAATTCACCAATAATTTTCATGGTGCCTAGTACTCCTGCCGCACCGCCCATATCGCCCTTCATGCCTACCATTGAATCTTTTGGCTTTAAGGAATAGCCACCTGTATCATACGTAACCCCTTTGCCAACAAGGCCAATTGGATTGTCAAAATCTTCAGTCGCTTTATATTTTAAAGTTATTAAACGAGGTTCTTCATCGGAGCCTTGGTTGACACATAAAATACCGCCCATTCCAAGCTCCTCTAATTGTGCTTTACCTAAAATTTCCAGTTCAAAATCGTACTCGACTGCAAGGGACTCTGCGTAATTGGCTAAGTCTGTCGCTGTCAGTAAGTTTGGTGGTAAATTAATTAAGCTACGTGCTTCATTTACTGCATCTGCATAAATAGCGCCAACCTCAAAGCTTGCCACCACTTCATCTAAATCATTAGCAGTAGTTACAAGATGAACCGCATCAATACGTTTATCTACTTCATTTGATGTTGTTTTGTAATGAGGAATTGAATAATAACCAAGACCAGTTCCTTCACCAGCTAAAAATGCAACATCTGTTAAAGTAATCGACTCTGTCGTAAACGACTCTAGCCAAATTGAATATTCTTTAATCTTTAAGGCTCTTAGTTCCTTGCCTAGCAACCCAAATACTGCACGAACATCGCCTTCTGTTAGGTCCTTACGATCATCTAAACCAACAAATAAAATGCGTTTAAGATTTGCGTGGCCCTTCAAGAATGGCAATTTCGTTATTTTTTTTAACGCAGTAGATACATCCCCTGCACCAATCCACGCATCAATGGATTCTCCATAAAATGATGAAAAGCTTGCCCATTCCTGCATTTGTTCACGATGTTTAGGGACTCCTACTACTAACACTTCAGTAGAAATCGTTTCAAATGTTTTTGCTTCTTTTACAATATGCATGTACATTCCTCCATTCAGTATTCTATTATACCTAAGTTTCAGAAAACGCGTAATATTTGGCTTTTAGAAAATAATGAATGTTATAATAAAAGCAATTATAAGTGAAGGTTGTGATGATCATGAGTTTACTTCAAAATACCCCTTTACTCGTCGCCCTTTTTGCTGTTCTCTTTGCACAGTTTGTAAAAATCCCTATTCATTTTTTAATGACTCGAAAGATTAATTGGGGATTATTTACTTCCACCGGAGGAATGCCTAGCTCCCACTCCGCTTCCGTAACAGGACTAACAACCTCTATTGCCTATGAAACAGGATTAGATTCCCCAATTTTCGCCGTAGCCGCTATGTTTTCATTTATCGTCATGTATGATGCGAGTGGAGTACGTTTTCAGGCAGGTCAACATGCAGCTGTATTAAATCAACTGCGTAAGGACTTTGAAACATTGCTTCATGATTTAAAAAAATGGCCGCAAATGGATGGGCGAGAGAAAATGGAAGAGCTAAAAACATTGCTAGGTCACAAACGGAGCGAGGTATTTTTTGGAGCATTAACTGGAATTTTTATCGCCATCATCACATACCAGTTTATTTTGTGAAAATAGACACATCCTCCTGTCGAGGCTGTGTTTTTTTGTTTATCGGAACATTTTTGTGATTTATCGGAAACATTTGTGATTTTATCGGAAACTTTTCTAGATTTATCGGAAAAATTCAATAAAAAAATCAGTATTCTTCTTTTTATTGAAAGAAGAATACTGAAAGAAGTTAAAACATTCGATAACCACTTTTACGTAAATAAATCATGACAATTCCCGCAACAATTGAACCGGCAAAGCCACCAGATAAGATGGTCACATCCACAAGGTGCAATGCTTGTAACTTATCTAAAAGTGCTGGAAATGCAGAACCTGGCTTGAAAATATAATCTAAAAAGCTTACATCATCGACAATAAAGATAACAACAATTGGATACACGATTGCCATTAACCATGTCATTCGCAGAAGCATATTCAATAAAAATCCAATACCAAAGAACATGACGAAAAATAACAAAATCGAAATGATTAACTGTACTAATGAAACTGGACCATCCATGTATGTATAACCTCCGTTTTCCTCTCATTAGTTTACATGATTACTACAACGCTTTCAATGAACATATCCTTGATTTCGCTTGTTCGTCATATTTAGGGATCTTCACCATAACGTGTGGTTGATTTCCGTTCCGACTGGGCGCTTTGCCGCTGACGCTTCGCTTTCGCACAGATAAAACATTTGTTGCTGCCGCTTCGCTTTCGCGCAGAGCAAAGCTTCCTGGGGGCGTCGGGCCAGCACGAGGTTGGTCAAGGCGTTATCACAGGATGTAATGGTTTTAGCTTTGTTCCCCTACCTGCTGCGCTGCAGGTTCTCATCTGTAACACTGATCCCCAAGGAGTCGCCCAGTCTCCACTTATATGTGGCAATGTCATCCATAACTCTTGGTGATTAGCCAATAAAAAACTATTGAAAACTAGTATACAACTAATTTTCAATAGTTTCTTGCTTTTCATTATGAAGCTGTTTGAGATAATAAAAACTTTGGTGACTTCCAAAGCTCTGCCCATTTTTTAATGGCAGCAATAACAATGATAAAGCCTAAAACTAACATAATGACTGACAATACACCATTTAACATATTGTAACCTGCAGCCGCTGTATTCCAATACACATTTTTAATCATCCAATAGCCTGCTACATTTACAGTGACATATAAATAGGCCAATGGGATAAAACATGTTAAAGCATAGATTCGCTTATCTGCAACTTTTAAGACTATTGTTACACCACATACTAAACCGATTGTCGCCATCAACTGATTCGAAACGCCGAATAATACCCAAATCGAACTAATATCTCCTGAATACAATAAATAGCCCCACATAAAGCATGCAAGTGCACTTGCAAAGATTGTACCCGGAAGCCAATTTGTACGTTTCAGCGGCTTGTAAACATTGCCGCCAAAATCTTGAATTAAATAGCGCGCAACACGTGTCCCAGCATCAATAGCCGTTAAAATAAAGACCGCTTCAAACATGATCACGAATTGATAGAAATAAGAAGACAGTTCAGCAAACCAAGGAATCCCCGTGAAAATATCAGTCATCCCAACTGCAAGAGTAACAGCTCCTCCTGTACGTCCTTCTAAATCCATCCCAATACTTTCAGCTAATGCATGTAAATGAACCGGCTCCATTCCTAATGTAGCAAAGACTGCTGGAGCTGAATTAATCGCAAAATAATCTGCAGGATGAAGGGCTGTTGCTGCAATTAAAGCCATTACACCTACTAAAGATTCTACGAGCATGGCACCAAAACCAACGATGCGAATATCTTCCCAGCGATCAATCATTTTCGGCGTTGTCCCAGAGCCTACGAAAGCATGGAAGCCAGAAATAGCCCCACAGGCAATTGTGATAGAGACGAATGGCCATACTGGACCAGCAATGACTGGACCTCCACCATGAATAAACTCTGTAATTGGCGGGAATTGAATAACTGGGTTAACGAAAAAGACCCCGATGATTAACGCAATAAATACGCCAATTTTCATGAAACTACTTAAATAATCACGCGGCGCTAATAAGAGCCAAACAGGTAATGCCGCCGCAAAGAATGCATAGATCGGTAGAATAATAGCTAAAGTATCACGATCAAACGTTAAAAAATCACCAAATGCTGTTCCTTGAATCATCGGTCCAATAAATACACCGATCATCAACAAAATAAAACCAACTGTCGATGTAACAATTAAATTTCCTGTTTTACGATAAGCAATACCAACAAGCATCGCTATTGGAATCGTAATCCCTACCGCAAAAGTCCCCCATGGATTTCGCTCCAACGCACCAAGGACAACCATCGATAGCCCGGCCATTGTAATTGTAATAATGAAAAGCATGGCAAGGCCTGTACAGAATCCTGCAACAGGGCCTAATTCCTTTTTCATTACCTCTGATAACGACTTCCCACCATGACGCATAGAAGCGAATAACACTACAGCATCGTGTACTGCACCACCGATTACCGCGCCAATTAACAGCCAAAGGAGCCCTGGCAAATAGCCAAATTGTGCAGCTAAAATAGGTCCGACTAACGGTCCAGCTGCTGCAATCGCTGCAAAATGATGCCCAAATGTCACCCATTTATTCGTCGGAACATAGTCTTTACCATCCTCCATAGCGTGCGCTGGGGTGGGTGTATCATCTTTTATCTTAAGTACCTTCTTTGTGAAAAATATGCCATACAAACGATAGCTAATCATCAGTACACAAATGGAACCTATTACAATTGTAATAGCATTCATGTTATCACTCCTTTTACGTTTTCCACATCATAGCAAATGAATTAAACGATTATTCGTAAAATTCACCAAAATGTCAGAATTTTAAGTTGAAAGGGTGTTTTCTACTGTTGAAATGCAGTTATTTTGATAGCTGAAAGATCTTGCGCACATCCTTCATATAAAGCCTGCTGACAGGTATCGAATGTCTATTATGCAAAATCAAATTGTATTTAGAGCTACTCCAAGGCTCCAGCTCTACAATATGTTCTAAATTGACGATAAATGCCCGATGGACACGCACAAAACCTTTTAAAGTGAGCTTTTTCTCCAAAACGGCTAACGACTCTGAAGCAAAATATCTCCCTTTCTCAGTGACAACAATCGTCTTACTATCTTCAGATGTACAATATAAAATTTCCTGTATTTTTATAAGTAAAATTCGATCATTCACATAAACTGTTAATTTATCAAGCTTGTCCAATTGTAAATGCTTTAATTTTTCCATCGTTTTAGTCTGTGTTGCTCTTCTTTTGGCCACTAGTTTTTCAACTGCACGTTGCACACGCTCTTGCTCAAACGGTTTCAAAATATAATCAAAAGCGTTCACTTCGAATGCCTGTAGTGCATACTCATCATAAGCAGTAGCAAAAATAATTTCAGATTTAAGTATGCTTTGTTGTAGCTGTTTTGCCAATTCAAGGCCATTATTTACGCCTAGCTGAATATCTAAAAACACACAATCGATCTGCTCAAACTGTGGATCCAGCAGTATTTCCTCCAAATCCTCTGATTCACCGATGATCTGAACTAACTTTGTTTGCTCCAATAAATATCGCAATTCAGCCCTTGCTAACGGTTCATCATCTACAATATAGACATTTAACATTTCTCTACTCCCATCTTGTGGCTTTTAACGGTAGCTGGATCATAATTGTCGTACCAACATCCAATGTACTTGAAATGTGAAAATCTGCCTCAGTTCCATAAATTTCATGAATACGCTGATAAATATTCCATAAAGCGGTCCCCGTTCCTTGCTCGGATTGCATGATCGTTTTGCCAAGCTGCTTAACCTGCTCTTTTCTCATCCCACAGCCATTATCCTCTGTTGACAGCAACAGCTTATTATTAATTCGTTGTACCTTAACGTCAATTTTTCCTTCCTTACGATTTTTAAAGGCATGATAAACGGCATTTTCAACAAGTGGCTGTAAGGTAAATGGGGGGATTTGTACGTCAAAAAGTGATTCATCCAAGTGAAATTGCACATCATAGCGATTTGGAAACCTTGTTTGTTCAATCGACAAATAAGCCTCCACATGGTCAATTTCATTTTTTAACGGAATCAGCATTTGACGAGCGCCCTGCAAATTACTCCTGAAAAATGTACTAAGCTTTATCAATAATGCTCTAGCCCCATCAGCATCCGTTCGGATCAAACTTGAAATAGTATTGAGACTATTAAAAAAGAAATGAGGATGTACCTGTGCTTGTAGCGCTTTAATTTCGGCATCCTTTAATAGCTTTCTTTGCTGCTCAATTTCAGCATATTCAAGCTGCGAAGAAAATAGTCGACTGAGGCCCTCAGCAAGTTCCTTTTTAGCCCCTGTTAACGAAGAAACATTAATAAAATATAGCTTTAAGGTACCAACCGTTTTATGCTGTACTTTTAATGGTAAGACAATCGCAGCACTTAACGGACAATCTTCATGTGGACAATTGATTTCTTTTGCGGACGTCGCTGTAATAATGCGCCCTTCTACTAATACGCGCTTCGTTAAAGCCGTCATTATTTCTTGATGAATGACGTGATGATCCTCTCCTACTCCTACATGTGCTAAAATCCCATTTGTATCAGTAATCGCGACTGCATCAACCTTAATCTCTCTTTTAATAATCTCCGCAACCGTTTGGCACGATTCTTCACTTAACCCTTTACGAAAATGGTCTATTGTTTGTTGAGCAATAGAAAAGGCTTGGTGTGTTTGTAATGCTTTTGTACGCTCTTCCTCATCAATAAAAGTTTTAATAATAATGAAAAATATCAAAATCCCAAGGGCATTCATAAAAATCATCGGTAGCGCAATTAAAGAAACTAATGGCAAAGCTTGTTCAAAAGGCTTTGCCATTAGTAAAATAACAATCATTTGTAAAGTCTCTGCACAAATTCCGATGATAACAGCCTTTTTATAGGAGAAGGTTTGACGTATTTTTAATTGCTTACTTAAACCACCTGTAATGAATCCTGCTAGTATTGTTGAAACACCACAGGCAACCGCTGTAAAACCGCCAAGGGTAATACGATGAATCCCTGCAATAATCCCTACGCAAACACCTACAAGTGGCCCACCGAAGATCCCGGCAATTGCTACGCCAATTAGCCTCGTATTCGCAATTGCCTCCTCTGCATTTATAGTGCTATGTATCATTTGATTTAAAGGATGAATGGACCCACTTTCAATTTTAATCCCTGTATAGCTGCTAACTATACTTAAAGCACTAAAAATAATAATAAGCCAAACTTTTTCCTTAACCCCTTGATCCTGAAAGAGCACTCCCCGAAAGAGGCGCCATCTTGACATTAAAAAGGCAAACACAATGATTAGCCCTACTCGCTCTAACATAAACAAAAATAGCTCCATCATAGGTCCCCTCCTCTGTCATTTTATTTTTTAAAGAACAATTTATAAGAGGAATAACCAAAGACATCTCCTGGATTAATCCCTTCAATCCCCTCTAATTGGTGCTTTTCAAATTGGTTGGATGCCATTTCCTTTAACATCACAGATGTCATCTCATCTTGAGCTAGCTCTTTTGGATACATCCATTTCGCTTCTAATAATTCTTTTTCCTGAATACAAATCTGCTGTTGCTCATCTTTCATCCGACAATAAAATATCGCCATATTATCACTAATGTCACCACGAATCACACCCGTTCGAAAACCAATTAAGCCTGATACATAGCAATCAATGCCCGTTTCTTCTTTTAATTCACGAACAACAGCCTCATCTACTGTTTCACCAGCATTGACAAAACCAGCCGGCAATGACCATCTTCCCTTTAATCCGCTATATGCCTTTTTGACAACTAGCCATTGTCCTAACTCATTTACAGTTACCCCTGCAACACCTAACCAAACTTTTCCTCTATCTTTTTTCATCATCTTCACCTCTATATCACTATTATAACGGCTTTTCCGTATATAGAAGTATTAATTCAGAATTTTATGGTTACTTCTCACTCTCAAACATAAAATATGCATGTACTCCAATTTTGTAAATATGTTACACTGGTTAAAATATAGAATATTCACTCTATTTAGAGGAGGAAGTTTTATGTTAAACGAATTATCACCTAATGGGAAGCTTTTTATTTTTGCGATAGCGTTGCTTTTACTATCACCCATCATTGTTTTCATGTTGCCATTTACGATTTCCCAAACTTTTTATTTTAGTAGCGATAATATCGTGCTGATCACTCCAATAAGCAATTTCACTATGCTTTTCCTAGCAATTACACTAATTATTTTAACGTTGATCATACTTGGTTTCAAAAGAAATAAATACACCTATTTGATTACGATTATAACAATCGTGAGCGGTCTGATTTTAGGCTATTTTTCTGTTTTAGGTTATATCGCTATACAGAATACACAAATTGTTTTCAAAGAATATCTCCATAAAACTACATATGAATGGCAGAATATTAAGGAAGTCATTTATGAGTATGAAACAGGTACAGTAGGCACTTATTATTTCCAAACGAAAAATAACGAAAAGTTTGTCATTGAAGAAAACGGACAATTTGGTTTTGGTCCAGAGGAGAAAAGTGCTATTTACAATTTAACAAATGAAAATGGCGCTATATTTATAGAACGTGAGAAGGTAAAGTAACGATTATCAATTATGCCCCGGCATAATTGCGTCCGGAATCGGCTTTGTGCTTAGGCCTGCAGATGTTTTTTGCGCGAAAGCGTAGCGGCAGCAGCACCGATGCAGGTCAGTTAGCCGTTATCGCATGGATGCGATGATTTTAGGCTAACATCCTATATCGAACTTCTTACCGATTCCGTGACATCCGCCGGAGGCTTTAACTTCTTTCAGCAATTATTTTCTGTAGCGAAAGCGAAGCGTCAACTACAGGTGTCTTTTGCTGAAAGAAGTTAAAAAAAGCCACTTTCGAGTAGAACGAAAGTGGCTTAAGACAGTACCCTACCTTTTCATGTTATTAGCTGTGTTCCAAACATTTTCCATACCTAAACAACGACTACTTACGCTTCCAGCTGCTCCATATCCCAATTAAGCTTTAATATATTTTTTAATCGGATGACCTGATCTTCTCCAATTGTATTGACCAGTTGTTTTTCTATTTCTGCTTTACAATATTGATTTTTTTCAAAGCAATCTTCACCCAATTCAGTCATACAAATAGCTTTATGTTTTTTACTATGTTCGACACTCGTAACTGTCACCAACCCTTTAACTTCCAAACTCTTTATTATTTTATGGGTTGCTTGTCTTGAAAATTTAACATTTTTAGCTACATCTGAAATCGTAAGTTGTTTCTTATAAATTATACCCAAAATATACCATTCTGAATTTGATATATAAATATCGTTATGCTTATTCCACTTCTCTTCAGTAAGTCTTCGAAGTAGTTCGTGACGTTCGCTCAACAAATCAATGACATCTCGATTCTGCAATTCGTCCTTCAACTAGTTCACCTTCATTTCCTATTTTTCGTTATTAATATACAAAAAACAGCAGCAATCGTCAACTAAGTTGACAAAAACCTTTTAATTGCTTACAATAAATTTAGTCAACTAAGTTGACAATATAGTTTGTTGGAGGGAATATACATGTACAATGTTGGCGATGTAGTCATTTATTCATCACATGGACTTTGTTCTATTGAAGATATTTGTGAACAAACCTTTAACGACATTACAAAAACATATTACGTTTTACAACCACTAAATGAACCACAATTAGTCATTCGTACCCCTATTGACAATTCCAAAAAACAGCTTAGAGACATTATTCAAAAAGAAGAAGCACTCAATATTTTACATTCATTCACATCACCTGGCGTGGAATGGATTGAACAAAACACTCATCGCTCGAGAGTTCATCTAGAAATATTTAAATCCGGTAATCGCCAAAAACAAGCAAACCTTTTAAACACATTGTTACGAAAAAAGATTGAATATAGTGCTAGCGAAAAAAAATTCCCTAACCAAGAAGAGAAATTACTGCAATCTTTACAAGAGAACATTTTTTCAGAGTTCTCCATAGCTCTTAATAAATCATCCGATGAAATTTATGAATATGTATTAACACAGCTTCACTAGCGGTGAATTATTGGTACATTAATAAGGCCACGATTAGAAATATCGTGGCCTTATTTTTTATTTAAAAAGAAATATAAAAAGGTTCTGCTCCATTGTTTAAGCAATATAATAATTCGTGTTTAAAATCTTCATTTTCTATTAATAACAAAGCCTCCTCCACATCAAAAAAACCGACCTCTAAACTTTCACAACTCGTTTGTAATTGACCACCAATAGGAGTTCCTAACCACCACATATTACAAACACTATTTTTTGTTTCTTCTGACTACTCCCACAGCTAAAGCAGTGGGGTTCTTATGTACTTAAGAGAAGCGTTACAAAGCTCTCCACAGATGGTGTTGCCATGTCCTGTGTACAACATCTTTGATTTA